>JACDBD010000194.1 GCA_013695115.1 Actinomycetota bacterium
CCGTGGAGGATGGCGCGCCCCGGTCCGCGCAGCTTCTCGATGGGCAGCCCGGCGGCGCCGCCGGCGCCGAGCGATCCCCAGTACGACATGACGAACGGGAACGTCGGCGGCACCGGGGCGGCGTCACCGCGGTAGGTCTCGTCGTCGTCGCCCAGCGCCTCGGCGAACACCCGCACCGGCCCCCGCTCGATGACGACCTTCTGGGTGCCGGTCTCCTGTCCCTCGAGCTCGGTCAGTGCCACGGGACTGCCTCAGATCCCGAGACGCTCATTGGCCTCCTCGAAGAAGCGAGCCGGAGGCGTGATCTCGCGTTCGGGCTCCAGGGTGGTCGGGTCCCACTGCGACATCTCACGGTTGAAGAAGTCGCCGCCATAGACGTGGATCGCGCCCGTACACTCCGAAAGGGGATTCTCCACCGCGTGCACGACGTCGTCACCGAGAAGGATGACATCGCCGTCGCCGACCTCCTTGCTCCCCGACCGCACGATCTCGTCGCCCGAGCGCCGGAAGAAGGTGTTGTCCTCTCGCCCGCGGTAGATGCCGATGGCGGCCCACATGCGGTGGTCGTGCGGGTAGATCGACATGCCGGGCGCCCAGATCACCTTGAGCACCGTGAGCTCCGGACTCGCGTAGAGGGCGGTCAGCTCGCCGCGCCGCGCTGGGAGGGCGGACTCGAGCTCGTCGCCTCGCCTCACGGTCCGCTCGAGCAGGTCACGGATCGCCAGCCGCGGCTCCGTCTCGCCGAGTGCGCCCCGGCACTCCTCGACGAACTCGTCGACGTCGAACATCCGGCCCAGATTACTTCGTCGAGCCAGATTGCTCCGTCGAGCCAGATTGCTCCGTCGAGGTGGAGGCACCCTCGGCGAGCCGGTGCTTGAGCACCTTGCCGGTGGCGTTCCGGGGAAGCTCGTCGACGAAATGCACCTGCCGGGGCCGCTTGTAGTCGGCCAGCCGCTCGGCACAGAACGACTGGAGCCCGGCCGCGTCCACGGTCTCGCCCGGCTTCGGGACCACGAAGGCGGCGACGTCCTCGCCCAGCACCGGGTGGGGCACTCCGACCACCGCCGCCTCCCGCACCGCCGGGTGCTCGTGCAGCACCGCCTCGATGTCGGTGGGGTACACGTTGTGCCCGCCCCGGATGATCAGGTCCTTCTTGCGCCCGGCGAGGTACAGGAAGCCGTCGTCGTCGAGGTAGCCGAGGTCGCCGCTGCGCAGCCACCCATCCGCGGTCCAGGTCGCGGCGGTGGCGTCGGCGTCCCGGTAGTACTCGCGCTGGACCCCGGGCATGCGGGTCAGCAGCTCACCGACCTCGCGCGCGGGACACTGCTCACCGGCGTCGTCGACGATCTTGATCTCCATCGGCGGGATGGGCCTGCCGACGGAGCCGATGCGCCTGGTGACCTCCTCCTTCGGCGTGACGATGTAGGCGGGACCGGCCTCGGTCATGCCGTACGAGTTGGACACCGTGGCGTGAGGCAGGCGCTCCTGCATGGCAACGAGCGTCTGGGGCGCCAGCGGCGCGCTCCCGATCGAGACCGCCACCAGGCTCGACAGGTCGTGCGACTCGAACTCCGGGTGGGCGACGAGGAGCTCGGCCATCGCCGGGACCAACATCGTCATCGTGGGGCGTTCCTGTTCGACCAGCTCGAGCCAGCGGCCGGCGTCGAACTTCGGCAGGTAGCACCCGACCATCCCCATCTTCATCGGGTTGTAGATGAAGGCGATACCGGCGAACGTGAACATCGGCGCGCCGTGCAGCCATCCGGTGCCGGTCCACTGGGGTTCGTGGTTCGGGATCATGGCGACGTTGCGGTGGCGCACCGCCACACCCTTCGGCAACCCGGTGGTGCCCGACGTGTACATGACGTCGGCGAGGTCGTCGAGATCGACCGGGACCTGGAACTCGCTCGCATCGGTGTCGAGGACGTCGTCGTACCCCAGAATGTCGTGGCCGTCGCCCCCGGCCGACACGATCAGGCCGAGCGACGGAACCGCCGAGCGCACCTCGAGCGCAGTCGGCAGCAGTGCCCCGCACGTCACCATCGCCGCCCCGTCGCAGTGCCCGAGGATGACCGCGAGCTCGCGCGGCGACAGCCGCGTGTTCGTCGGGACCACCACCGCGCCCGCCTTGTGGACCGCGGCGTAGGCGACGATCCACCGAAGGGCCTCCTCAGCGGGGAGGAAGATCGAGACCCGGTCGCCCCGTCCGACCCCGCGCCCGACCAGGCCGCGGGCGAGCCGGTTGGACTGCTCCTCCCAGCCGCCGAACGTGAGCGCGGTGCCGGCGTCGAGGTCGCGGTAGGCGGTCTCGTCGCGGTGGCGCGCCGCCATGAACCGGAGCTGGTCGACCTGGAGGTCACCCCAGTCCGGCATCAGGCGCTCGCCTCAGAAGCTCATCGCGGGGATCTTGCCGCCGTCGGGGCCGAACAGGTCGGCCTTCTTGGCCGCGAGCTCCTCGACGGTCCACCGGTCGCCCTTGTCGATCGTGGCCTCGGTGTGCCAGCCGCCCATGCGGTTGATCTGGCCGCCCCAGAGCACGAAGACCTGGCCGCTCACGTCGGTGGCGGCGGGGGAGGCGAGGAACCCGATCAACGGGGCGATGTTGTCGGGGTGCATCTCGTCGAAGCCGCCCTCTCCGGAGGCGCCGAACCCCTCGAACGTGCCCTCGGTCATGCGGGTCCGGGCGCGGGGCGCGATCGCGTTGACGGTGACCCCGTACTTCTCCAGCTCGCGCGCCAATACGATCGTGAGCGACGCGATCCCCGCCTTGGCAGCCGCGTAGTTGGCCTGCCCGGCGTTGCCGCACAGCCCCGACTCGCTCGACGTGTTGACGATGCGGCCGTACACCTCGTCGCCGGCCTTGCTCCGCTCGCGCCAGTAGACGGCGGCGAAGCGCGACGGCGCGAAGTGGCCCTTGAGGTGGACCCGGATGACGGAGTCCCAGTCCTCCTCGCTCATGTTGAAGCTCATGCGGTCGCGCAGGATCCCGGCGTTGTTGACCAGGATGTTGAGGTCGCCCCAGGTCTCGATGGCCTGGTTCACCAGGCGCTGGGCGCCCTCCCAGTCGGCGACGTCGTCGTAGTTCGCCGCCGCCTCACCGCCGGCCTTGGTGACCTCGTCGACCACCTGCTGGGCGTGGCGGGTGTCGGCGCCGGTGCCGTCCCACTCGCCGCCGAGGTCGTTCACCATCACCCGGGCGCCCTCCGATGCGAGCAGCAGGGCGTGGCCCCGCCCGATGCCCCGTCCCGCCCCGGTGACGACCGCGACCTTCCCGTCCAATGCTCCCATGACCCCTCCTCGTGTGGGGGCGAAGATTACCGATCACGTCGGGGCGGGTACGATCCCAGGCATGGACCAGACCAAGTTCATCGAGCTGCTCAACGAGGACCTCGAGATGGAGTACCGCTCCATCGTCCAGTACATCCAACACCTCGCGGTCGCCACGGGCGCCGAGTTCCAGGCGGTGACCGAGGCGGTCAGGCCGCACCTGAACCAGGAGCTGGAGCACGCCACCACGCTGGCCGAGCAGATCGACTTCCTCGGCGGGGTGCCGACCACCGCCGTGCCCGACGTTCCGAGCGAGACCGACACCCGTCGCGCCTTCGAGCTCGATCTCGAGCTCGAGCACCAGCAGCTCGAGCGGTACCGGGAGCGGTTCGAGCAGGCGAGCGAGGCCGGCCTGCCCGACGTGGCCGAGGCGTTGCGGCCCCTCCTCGAGCAGACCCAGGACCACGTGCGCGACCTCCAGTCCGCGCTGGGTAAGTAGGCGCGCGCCCACGAGCCTGACGCGAGCGTCAGGATACGATGACGGCTCCAGCGACAAGGAGCTCGTCATGGGTGACGCCGTCATCGTCTCCGCCGCGCGCACGGCCATCGCCACCGCCCGCCGTGGCTCGCTCATGGACGTCGACGTCTTCGAGCTGGCCAAGGCAGCGATCAGCGAGGCGCTGAAGCGCTCGAGCGTGCCCGCCGAGGACGTCGACGACATCGTGATGGGGGAGTCGCTCCAGGGGGGTGGCTGCGTCGCCCGCTATGCCGCGGTCGACCTCGGGCTCGTCGACATTCCCGGGCTCGCCCACAACCGCCACTGCGCGTCGGGCATGGCGCCGGTGCACACCGCCGCCGGCAGCATCCGGGCGGGAATGGACCACGTGGTCATCGCCGGTGGCGCCGAGAGCATCACCCAGAGCCCCCAGAGCATGAAGAAGCTGCCGGGCTCGTACTCGGGCGTGCAACCGTGGCT
>JACDBD010000214.1 GCA_013695115.1 Actinomycetota bacterium
ACCCCGCCCGGCGTCAGCGGCACCGCCGCCGCCAGCTGGCCGATGATGTACGCGAGCAGGATCCCGCTCAGCGGTGTCCCGCGACCGACCGTGACCGCGACGGCCGCCAGCGCGGCCACGTCGAACAGCCAGTTGGCCGAGGCGAACAGCAGACCCCGCCCGAGCGCGCCCGGGTCGCGCAGCAGCCGGCGGACGCCCCGGACCGCCTCCTCGGCGGCGCGGGCGGCCACGACCGGATCGATGTGGTGGTACAGCGGCCGCGGAACCACCCGGCGGAGCCAGCGCTCGACGAAGGCGCCGACGGCCTGGGGACGACGGGCGGCGGGAACGACAATCCCGACGAAGCCGATGATGGCGAGGGCGGCGACCCCCGCGCCCAGCGCGATCCCGCCGTCCTGCCCGCCCGCCATCGCCAGTATGACCGCGGGGACGAGGAGCACCGCGAGCACGAACGACGACAGGAGCCCGCTGGTGGCGAGGGCGGTGGTGCTGCGCACGCCGTTGAGACCGGCGCGCCGCAGCGCGTTCACGACCACTGCGAGCGCGGTGGTCGTGCCGCCCGGGAGCGTCCGGCCCAGCGACGTCCCCACGAGGGTCGTGCGCTGGATCAGCGTTCGCGACGCCTGCTCACCCATCGACCTCAGCACCACGTGCACCAGCTCGCCGTAGGCGAGCAGGCTGGCGGCCTCGAACACGACCAACGCCACGATCGAGACCCAGCTGCCGCGCGCGATCGCCCGCCCCACCTCCTCGAACCCCGCGACCCGGGGAAGGAGCAGGTGGATGCCCAGCGCGACCGTGAACGCCTCCAGCGCGATGCGGACCGCGCGCCGACCCGGCCTCGCCGACCGCTCGACCGTCACGGAGGCCATCGTGTCATGCCCGGGCTGCCCCGGCGCGCCCTCACCGACCGAGGCGGTCGCGCGAAGCTGCCTCCCCATGCGCAGGATCTGGCTGGTGGCCGTGCTCACGCTCGCCCTCGGAGGCGCGTGCTCGAGTGACGACACCCCCGATATCGGCGCGCCCGACGGGGGCGACCAACCAACCACCGCCGAGTCGATCCCGCCTCCCCCACCCGAAGAGCCCACGGCCGAGGGCCAGCCGGTGAACGTGTACGAGCACACCGGTCCGGACGACCTCGCCGAGTCGGTCCAGGACATTCCGACGCGGGTGTACGTGCCCAACGGTGAGTCGGCCACCGTCGACGTGATCGATCCCGAGACCTTCACCGTGGTCGACAGTTATCCCGTCGGGCGCCTTCCCCAGCACGTCGTGCCGTCGTACGACATGCAGACGCTCTACGTGAACAACAACCAGGGCAACTCGCTGACGCCGATCGACCCCCGCACCGGTAAACCCGGCCCCGACATCCCGGTCGACGACCCGTACAATCTCTACTTCTCGCCCGACGGGTCGCAGGCGATCGTCATCGCCGAGCGCAACAGCCAGATCGACTTCCGCGACCCGGTGACGTGGGAGCTCGTCAAGCGGCTCGACGTCCCCGCCGAGTACCGGAACGCCGAGGGCAACTCGGGCGTGAACCACGCCGAGTTCACCGCCGACGGCAAGACGATGATCGCCAGCTGCGAGTTCTCGGGGTGGATCATCCGGGTCGACCTCGAGACGATGGAGGTGACCGGGGGGGTCAACGTCGGCGGGAAGCCCGTCGACCTCAAGCTCTCGCCCGACGGGAGCGTCGTGTTCAACGCCAACGAGACCCGCAACGGCGTGTCGGTGATCGACTGGGCGAACATGACGGAGCTGTCGTTCGTCCCGACCGGTGCGGGCACCCACGGCCTGTACCCGAGTCGGGACGGGAACGTGCTGTACGTCAGCAACCGGATCGGCGGCTCGGTGACGGTCATCGACTTCGCCACCCGCCAGCCCACCGCGACCTGGACGTTCGGCGGCAGCCCCGACATGGGCGGCGTGTCGACCGACGGCACGCAACTGTGGCTGACCGGTCGCTACCACAGCGAGGTGTACGTGATCGACACGAGCAGTGGCGAGCTCATACGACGCATCAACGTCGGCGGCGGGCCCCACGGCCTCGCGATCTTCCCCCAGCCCGGTCGCTTCAGCATGGGCCACACGGGGAACTACCGGTAGAGCAGCAGCCCGCGCGTAGTACGATTGGGTTTCGACCCAAGGGGAGCTCGGGACAGCCGGGCTGAGAGGGTGGCCGGCCCGCCGCACAACGGTGGCAGGCGGGCAGCGCCACCGACCCCCCGAACCTGCACTGGGTAATTCCAGCGGAGGGAGGGCGCGTGAACGCCAGGCCATCCTCCACGACCCTGGTCTTCGCGGGCGGCGACCCGCTCCCGCCCGAGTTGGTGGACCGGCTGCCGGGCCCGGACGCGTTCGTCGTCGCCGCCGACTCGGGGCTCGAGCACGCCCAGGCTCTCGGCCGCCGCGTCGACCTCGTGGTCGGCGACTTCGA
>JACDBD010000236.1 GCA_013695115.1 Actinomycetota bacterium
CAGGTATCCTGCGGCGCAGCGAGCCGGGCCCGAGCGGCCTGAGCGGAAGGGTTAGCCCGGGGTTGCGACGTGTCGCCCCACGGGGTGCGCGGTCACCTCGAGCTCCCGGTCGAAGACCTTCTCGAACAGGTTGCGACGCCGGCGCGCCGCCCACTGCTCCAGCTCGACATCGCCGCCGGCGTCCAGTCGCACCAGCACGAGCGTCGGTCCGACGTGCACGTCGGCGCCGCTGACCCCGTCGTGGTGGCTGCGGTCGAGGCCGTCGGCGATACGCAGCAGGGCGGTGAGCTTGCGCATTCGACTCTCGTCGTCGGGATCGATGGGCGCGAACTCGTCGGCGGCCTTCGGGTCGCCCTTACGGTGCCAGCGGGCGAGCGCGGCGAGGAGGCTGATCTCGCGTGGGTCGAAGCCCCGCAGCTGACCGTGACGGATCAGGTAGGCGGCGTGCTTGTGGTGGCCCTCGCTGGCCACGTGTTGCCCGATATTGTGCAACAGCCCGGCGTACTCCAGGAGCTCGCGGTCGGCGCGCCCCAGGCCGTGCAGCTCCGCCGTCTGGTCGAACAGGGCGACGGCGAGGCGGGCGACCTGACGGGAGTGACCCTCGGCGACGTCACAGCGGCGGGCGAGTCCCACGACCGATGCCCGCCGGATGGCGCGGGGGTCGTCGGACCAGTCGGCGGGGTCGTGGTGGCCGATTGCGTCGAGCACGATCCCTTCCCGCAGCGCCCATTCGCTCACGGTCAGCTCGTCGAACCCGAACAGCTCCATGGCCGTGTCGAGGAACATCGACCCCGCGGGGATGAGATCGACCCGGCGGGGCTCGAGACCCTCGAGCCGGCGACGCTCCGACGCCCTCGACGAGACGATGAGCTTGTGCAGCGGGAGGAACTCGTCCCGGGTGATGGTGAGCTGATTGAGCGACACCGGCACCTCCTCCTTCCGACGGGCTGCGGCCATGTGCGCGAGGTCCAGGAGCGTCCCGCTGCTCCCGACGAACATCTTCGGCTCGAACGCCGCGACCTCGGCGGCAACGGGAGCGAGCACCTCGGTGAGGCGGTCGCGGAGTCGGCGGCGGTCATCCTTCGAGAGCGGATCGGACTCGACGAGCTCGGCGGTCAGGCGAGCGACGCCGAGGTTCTCGCTGGTCGCCCAGCGCAGGCCGGCGGCGTCGCCGACCGTGATCTCGACGCTGCCGCCGCCGAGGTCGAAGCACAGCGCGGGGGCAGGGTCGAGCAGGACGCTGGCGCGGACCGCGCCGAAGATGAGCTGTGCCTCCGTCAGGCCGTCGATCACCCGGACGTTCACGCCGGTCTCGGCTTCGATGCGGTCGACGAGCTCGTCGCCGTTCGCCGCGAGCCGGATGGCGCTGGTGGCGCAGGCGAGCACCTCGTCGGCCCCGGCGGTGTCGGCGAGGAGGCGGAACCGGCGCACGGTGGCGACGGCCTGGTCCGCGGGCCCCTCGGGGATTCGGCCCTCGCGGGCGACGACGTCACCCAGGCGCAGCATCTCCTTCTCCCGCACGAGCGGGGTGAACCCGCCGTCGGGCTGGACCTCGGCCACCAGGAGATGGAATGAGTTCGTGCCCAGGTCGAGGGCGGCGATTCGCACGGGCCGAATGTAAACGCCCAGACGACGTCGACGTCACCATGTCGCTGCCCTGACGCCGGCGTCAGCTCGCGAAAGGCTCGGGTATTCTCGTGCGTCCGAGCGCGGGAGGGACCATGGCTGTGCAGGGCGAGCACCGAATGCTGATCGACGGCAAGCTCACCGAAGCCGCGTCGGGGAAGACGTTCGACAACATCAATCCCGCTACCGAAGAGGTCATCGGCCAGGTCGCCGACGCGTCCCCGGCCGACATGGACCGCGCCATCGAATCCGCCCGGCGGGCGTTCGACGAGACCGACTGGTCGACGAACACCGATCTGCGCCGGCGGTGCCTCCGTCAGCTCCACGATGCCCTCGACGCCGAGCGCGAGGCGCTCCGCCCCCAGATCGTGGCCGAGGTCGGGACGCCCATCTCGCTCACGTACGCGGTCCAGCAGGACTCCTGCATCGACGACATGCTCTGGGAGGTCGACCTGCTCGACCGCTACGAGTGGGAGAGCGAGCTTCCTGTCCACGAGTTCATGGGCATGAAGAGCGCGCGGCGGGTCGTCCGGGAGCCGGTCGGCGTCGTCGCGGCGGTGACGCCCTGGAACTTCCCATTCATGCTCAACCTGTCGAAGATCGTCCCCGCGCTCGCCGCCGGCAACACTGCCGTGCTCAAACCCGCGCCCGACACGCCGTGGAGCGCCACGTTTATCGGCCGACTGGCGGCCGAGCAGACCGACCTGCCGCCGGGTGTCTTGAACGTCGTCCCGTCCGGTGACCCCGCCGCGGTGGGGGAGGTGCTGAGCGCCGATCCTCGCGTCGACATGATCAGCTTCACCGGCTCCACCGCCACCGGGCGCAGGATCATGGCCCGCGGCGCCGAGACCCTGAAGAAGGTGTTCCTCGAGCTCGGCGGCAAGTCGGCCAACGTCATCCTCGACGACGCCAACTTCGAGGCGGTGGTGCCGAGCGGGTCGATGATCTGCATTCACGGCGGCCAGGGTTGCGCGATCACGACCCGCATGCTGCTGCCGCGCTCCCACTACGACGAGGGCGTCGACCTGCTGAGGGCCGCGTTCGAGAACGTGGCCTACGGTGATCCCAACGACCCGGGGGTGATCATGGGGCCGCTGGTGAACGCCCGGCAGCGCGACCGGGTGCTCGGGTACATCGAGAAGGGCCAGGCCGAGGGCGCTCGATTGCTCGTGGGCGGGAGCCGGCCCGCGCATCTCGAAAAGGGGTACTACGTCGAGCCGACGCTGTTCGTCGACGTCGATCCTGACTCGACGATCGCCCAGGAGGAAATCTTCGGACCAGTGCTCGCGGTGATCCGCTACGAGGACGACGACGACGCGGTACGCATCGCCAACAACTCGGCCTACGGGCTGTCGGGCGCGGTCACGAGCCGGTCGATGGACCGGGCGTTGGGTGTCGCCCGGCGCATCCGCACCGGCACGGTGTCGGTGAACGGCGGGTTGTGGTTCGGGCCCGACTCGCCCTTCGGCGGGTACAAGCAGAGCGGGAACGGGCGGGAGCACGGCGTCGCCGGGTTCGAGGAGTACCTGGAGACCAAGACGCTCGGGCTGCCCGCCCCCGCGTAACCATGGGTCACGCCCGGGCTGAGGATCTCGACCAGCTCGAGCGGGTGCTCAAAGGGCTGCGGGAGCTCGACGGGCTGGTCGAGCGGAGGCGCGGGGTCTTCTGCCGGGGGACGGCGGCGTTCGTGCACTTCCACGTGTTCTCGGGTGAGCCGTTCGGCGACCTCAAGGTCGGGAAGGAGTGGTTGCGCTATCCCGTGGGTATGGCGGCCGAGCAGCGCGTGTTGGTGACGGACGCGCGGCGGGTGCTCAAGGGCGCCACGACCGGCTTGCGGGGCATGGTGCAGTCGTAGACTGGGTCCATGACCGC
>JACDBD010000259.1 GCA_013695115.1 Actinomycetota bacterium
AGGTCGACGCCATCATCAAGCACATCGACGAGCACAAGACGATCATCGGCGCACCCGACTTCGATCCCGAGCACCTGCCGGTGTTCGCGTGCTCCATGGGCGACAACACGATCCACTACATGGGTCACGTCACGATGATGGGCGCGGTGCAGCCCTTCATCTCGGGTGCCATCAGCAAGACGGTGAACATGCCCGAGGACGTCAGCGTCGAGGACGTCGAGGAGCTCCACCTCGAGGCATGGCGGCTCGGCATCAAGGCCCTGGCGATCTACCGCGACAACTGCAAGGTGGGCCAGCCCCTCTCGACCCAGAAGAAGGCGAGCGACGCCGTCCCCGCCTCGGACCCGCTGAGCCAGCAGGTCGAGCGGATCGTCGAGACCGTCATCGTGCAGGAGCCGGTCCGCCAGAAGCTGCCCCGGAAGCGCAACTCGAAGACGTTCTCGTTCCGGGTGGCCGATTGCCACGGTTACGCGACGGTGGGCGAGTTCGAGGACGGGCGGCCGGGCGAGGTGTTCCTCAAGGTGGCCAAGCAGGGCTCGACCCTGGCCGGGATCATGGACGCGTTCGCGATCTCGGTGAGCCACGGGCTGCAGTACGGCGTGCCGCTGCGGGCGTTCATCGACATGTTCACCAACATGCGCTTCGAGCCTGCGGGGATGACCGACGACCCCGACCTCCGCTTCGCCACCAGCCTGGTCGACTACATCTTCCGCCGCTTGGCGGTGGAGTACCTGCCGATCGAGGAGCGCGAGGAGCTCGGCATCCTCACGGTGGGGGAGCGGCTCGAGCCCACGCTGCCCGGAGTCGCGGAGGCGGTCGAGCCGTCCGAGCCCGGTCTCGACATGCTGCCGCCGGAGGACCGCGCGCCGTCAGCCGCGCTGCCGGCGGCGCCCGGTCTCGTGACCGCGCAGGTGACGAGCGAGACCGGCGGGACCGTCGGCGAAACCGTGATCTGCCACGTCTGCGGCGACATCATGCAGCGGGCCGGCTCCTGTCACGCCTGCCCGAGCTGCGGCGCTACCAGCGGCTGCTCGTAGCCGCAGCACGCGGGCGCGGGCTACACGATGACGCTGCGAATCACCTCGCCGGCCTCCATGGCCCGGAAGGCGTCGTTCACCTCGTCGAGCTTGATCCGGCGGGACACCATTGCGCCGAGGTCGAGGCGGCCGGTCTCCGCCAGGCTGATGAACCTCGGGAAGTCTCGCCGCACCTGCGCCGACCCGTACACGCAACCCAGCAGCTTCTTCTCGTCGTAGAACATCCCGAAGCCGGGCAGCGTGACCTCCGAGTCGATGCGGGGCATCCCGACCACGACCGCGGTGCCACCCCTGCGAGCGGTGGCGAACGCCTGCACGATCGTCTCGGGCCGGCCGATCACCTCGAAGGCGTAGTCGGCGCCCCGGCCGCCGGTGAGTTCTTGCACCTGGCTCACCGGATCGCCCGCGCTCGGGTCGATCAGATCGGTGGCCCCCTGCTGCTCGGCGGTCTTGCGCTTCAGATCGACCGGATCGATGGCGATGATGCGCGCCGCCCCCGCGATGCGAGCCCCCTGGATCACCGCTTGTCCAACGCCGCCGCAGCCGATCACCGCCACGGTCGAGCCCGGCTCGACCTGCGCGGTGTTGAGCGCGGCTCCGACGCCGGTGGTCACTCCGCACCCGATCAGCGCGAGTTGCTCGGCGGGCAGCTCGGTGTCGACCTTGACCGCCTGCGATTCGCGCACGGTCATGACGTCGGAGAAGGTGCCCAAGCCGGCGAACCCGACCGCGGTGCTCCCGTTGGGCCGCTTGGCCCGGGGGAGCATGGCGGTCTCGGCCGTTCCCTCGCACAGGTTGGACTTGTCGTGGATGCAGTACCAGCACGACCCGCACGCGGGCACGAAGGTGGCAATGACCCGGTCGCCGGGCACGAGGTGGCTGACTTCGGAACCGACCCAGTCGACGATGCCCGCGCCCTCGTGCCCGAGGATGCACGGCGGCGGAATCGGCAGCGTGCCGTTGGTCACCGAGAGGTCGGAGTGGCACACGCCGCTGGC
This sequence comes from Actinomycetota bacterium, assembly GCA_013695115.1. Classification (GTDB taxonomy): domain Bacteria; phylum Actinomycetota; class Acidimicrobiia; order IMCC26256; family JACDBD01; genus JBPCMN01. Next base: position 2,036 of record JACDBD010000259.1, read on the forward strand.
GGCAATCTGCACCACGACGTCGCGGGGCCCGGGCTCGACCGCGTCGAGCTCCTCCACGACCAGCGGCTGGTCCTGCTCCACGTACACGGCTGCGCGCATCGGTTGCTCCTCGGCCGGGGGTGCGGCGACGGTAGCCTCCCTCGGCGAGGAGGTGCGGAGTGCGGGCATGGCGAGTGCACGAGCTGGGTGAGCCGGTCGACGTGCTCGAGCTCGAGGACGTCCCGTCTGTCGCACCCGGCCCCGGTGAGGTCAGCCTCGACGTCGCCGCCGCGTCGCTGAACTTCCCCGACGTGCTGCTGTGCCGGGGCGAGTACCAGGTGAAGCCGGAATTGCCCTTCACGCCCGGCTCCGAGGTCGCGGGCACGGTCACCGCCGTCGGCGAGGGCGTCGACACGGTGCGGGAAGGCGAGCGGGTGATCGCCATCCCCAAGTTCGGCAACGGTGGCCTCGCCGAGGAGACCCTGGCCGCTGCCGCGACCGTGTACCCGATCCCCGCCAGCCTCGACTGGCCGGCCGCGGCCGCGCTGCACATCACCTACCAGACCGGGCATCTCGCCCTGCACCGGCGGGCCGCGCTCCAACCGGGCGAGACCCTGCTCGTGCATGCCGGTGCCGGCGGCGTCGGATCGGCCGCCATCCAGCTCGGCCGGGCGGCCGGCGCCCGGGTCTTCGCCACCGCCGGCGGGCCCGAGAAGGTGCAGGTGTGCCGCGACCTCGGGGCCGAGGTCGTCGTCGACTACCGCAGCGACGACTTCGTCACGGCGGTGAAGGACGCCACCGACGGCGGCGGCGCCGACGTCATCTACGACCCGGTCGGCGGCGACACCTTCGACCGGTCGCGCAAGTGCGTGGCGTTCGAGGGTCGCATCCTCATCATTGGGTTCACCAGCGGGCGAATCGCGGACGCCCCCACCAACCACGCGCTGGTCAAGAACTACTCGGTGGTCGGGGTCCATTGGGGGCTCTACAACCTCATGGAGCCGAAGCTCATCGGCGAGACCCACGACGAGCTCATCCGCCTGCACGCCGCCGGCGAGATCGCGCCCCTGGTGTCGGAAGTGCTCCCGCTCGAGGACGCACCTGAGGCGCTGGCCCGCCTCGCGAGCCGGGGCACGTGGGGCAAGGTCGTCTGCACCACCCGCGCTGCCGCGTGATGGCCACGCGGCTCTTCCTCGTCCGCCACGGCGAGTCCACCTGGAACGCCGACGGCCGCTGGCAGGGCCAGGCTGACCCTCCGCTCTCCGCCCTCGGTGAGGAGCAGGCTTGCGACGCCGCAGCTCGGCTGGCGGCGGGCGGGTTCTCACGCGTCGTCGCCTCCGATCTCCAGCGGGCCCGCCGGACGGCGGAGATCCTGGCCGAGGCGCTCGGCCTGCCGGTGG
>JACDBD010000341.1 GCA_013695115.1 Actinomycetota bacterium
GTGATCCTCGGCGTGAGCCGGCTGGTACCGCGCAAGGGATTTGACGTCCTCCTCGACGCAGTGGCGCAACTTCCGCCGACGGTGCAGGTCGTCATCGGTGGCGCCGGTCGTGACCGGCGCCGACTCGAGGCGCGGGCGCGTCGGCTGGGCCTCGGAGAGCGGGCGCGGTTCCTCGGGCGCGTCTCGGACGACGACCTGCCCGCGCTGTACGCGAGCGCCGACGTGTTCGCCATGCCGTGCCGCGAGCGCTGGAACGGGCTCGAGGCGGAGGGGTTCGGTATCGTGTTCCTGGAAGCGGCGGCGTGCGGGGTCCCGGGTGTCGCCGGCAGGAGCGGGGGGTCACAGGAAGCGGTCGTCGACGGCGAGACCGGCTACGTGGTGGCGCCGCGCGACGTCGGCGCGCTGCGCGACGCGCTGCGCCGGCTGCTGGACGATGCCGCGTTGCGCGCCGACATGGGGAGCGCGGCGCGGCAGCGGGCGGTGAGCGGCTTCTCGTACGACCATCTCGTCGAGCGACTGCGACCGCTCGCGCGCGGCGAGCTCCACACGCTGCAGCCGCTCGGTACCGCCTGACGTACCCTCGGACTGTGCCGGGACGAGCGATCCTGTGGACGTCGTGGGCGGCGGACGGTGTGTTCGCGGTCACCGCAGTCCCGGCCGCGCTCGGCGTCGGCGCCCTCGAGGGCGTGGCGGTGGGTGTGGCCGTCGGCCTGTTCGGAGTGTCGATCCCGGTGTGGGTCTATGGGTTCGGGCTGGCAGTGGCTCGCACGGCGCGCGGTGACGATGTCGTGGTCGCGAGCCTGTTCTTCCTCCAGGGGTCTGCGCCCCGGCGGATCCAGATCGAGCTCCTCGGCGGGCTCGGTGCGTGCGTGGTGATCGCGGCGGCGACCGCGGTGGCCAACCCCTTCGGCGTGCTGGTCCCTATGCTTCCCCTCGGGCTGACCGGTCTGTGGGGTGCCCGCCACGGCACCTATCCGCCCCGGCGTCGGACCACCGAAGGCCCGATGAAGGAAGGGAGCCCGAGTGGCTGAGACCGCCAGCGAGCGCATCCGCATCGAAGCTCCGCCGTCGCGCTGCTACGAGGTCGCGGTCGACTTCGAGCGGTACCCCGAGTGGGCCAAGGATGTCAAGCAGGTGAAGGTGCTCGAGCGCGACGACGAGGGTCGAGGCGTGCGAGTCGAATATCGAGCGGCCGCGCTCGGCCGCAGCACCGGCTACGTGCTCGAGTACGACTACTCGGAGGCGCCGAGGGCGTTCTCGTGGAAGCTGGTCGAGGGCGACATGCTGCGCCAGCTCGACGGCCGGTACGGCTTCGAGCCCGACGGCGAGGGCACCCGGGTGAGCTACGAGCTCACCGCCGACCCGTCGATCCCGCTGCCCGGGTTCATCAAGCGCCGTGCGGCGAGCAAGATCATCGGGACCGCGCTCAAGGAGCTCAAGCGCGAAGCCGAGCGGCAGGGGTAGGGGATCGATCCCGCGCTCGGAGCGGTGAAATAGGACCGGTACAGGTTGGGGTCGTCGAGCACCTTGTCGGAATCGGCGTTCACGCTCCAGATCGTCATCGGCGCGACACCGGGAAGGGAGAGGAGCCGGCCGCCGCAGGGGAACGACGACGAGTCGAGCAGGCTGAAGCCACGTCCGCGGCGACGGTCGACCGGAGCACCCACGGACCCTTGGGCTCCCCGCTCGTACTCGTGTCGTCCCAGGTCTCGATCCGGCGGCCGATGACGTCGGCGTCGAGAGCCGACCCCGGGTAGCCCCGGTCACAGGCTTGACCGGGAACCCCGCGAGCGGGCCGCCGTGCCAGTCGGGAAGGGGATCGGGGCCGTCGAACGTCATCGGATCGGCATCGGCGGGGTCGTGCTCACTCACTTGCGCCCCTACGCGTAGACATAGCCGCTGGTTGCGTCGACGGTGATGTTCTCGCCGTAGGACGGGTCGCCCGGCGTGGTGGCGATCGGGAACTGGTGCAGCGCCTGGAATTGGAGGTCGCTGAGCGAGAAGGTCGCCTCCTCCACCCTGACGAACTCGAACTCGAACCCGGGAGGTCCGGGCGCCGGCTTCATGTGCATGACCACGATCCGTAGCCACCCGCCTTCGAGAAAGAAGTCGACGGGCCAGAGCCACTCGCCGTCGGGTTGGTTCGGCAGCACCTCCAAACGGGGCGTGAAGCAGGGGCCCTCCTGGACCACCATGCTGTTGCGCGCCATGAACAAGAACGGGTCGACCGCTACGCCGTCCGAGGAGCGACCAACGATCGTGTCGCCGAAGAACCACAGCACCCGCCCGTCGGGCAGCTGGAACGGGAGCGACCCGTCGGCAGCCACGAAGACCGTCGCTGCGAGGAGGGCAACGAGCGCGAGCACGACCGCGTAGCGTGACCTGGAGGCGCGTGGGATGAGCACGCGGAATCGCAAGGGGGGCATTACGACCGAGGCCTAGGTGGCTGGAGAAAAAGTGCTGACGCG
>JACDBD010000307.1 GCA_013695115.1 Actinomycetota bacterium
AGGCAATAGAGATGGAGCGGAGCGCGCCCGGCGGAGTCGGGCGGCTCGTTCTGGTCACGCTCCTGGTCGCCGGCGCCTGGCTCGGGGTGTACGCGCTGTTCACCCAGGTGTTCCCGGACGACACCGGCGGCGTTTCGACCTACCGCTACCGCGACGACGCGCTGATCACCTTGAGCCACGCCCGCGGCCTGGTCGACGTCGGGACCGTTAGCGTGAGCGTCTCGGGCGCGCGCGTCGAGGGCTACTCGACGCCGCTCCAGTTCGGGCTGGCGGCGGCGTACTACCGGCTCGGCGGCGACGGCCACCAGGGCTTCCTCGACGTCCAGGTCGCGCTCTCGACGCTGGTCCTGGGGGCGGCAGTCTTCGTGCTGCTCCGGGTGGCGGCTCCGCGGAGGCCCATGCTCGTGACCACCGCAGTCGCACTCGGCATCGCTGTCGGCCTCTTCGCCACCTTCGCGTTCTTCGGTTGGCACTCCTCGGGAATGGAGAACGCGCTGACCAACGCGCTCGCGGCCGCGGCGGTCGCGGCGCTCGCGCTGGCGCTGGCCGTCGGCCGCACCTGGACGCTGCCGGTGGCGGGCGTCGTGGTGGCGTTGTTCGCGCTCGGCCGCGCGGAGTTCGTGTTCCATGCCGCCCCGCTGCTGGTCGTGGCGAGCGCCTTCCTCCTCTGGCGATCCTCCGAGCGGCGGTGGCAACGGCTGGCGCTGCTCGTCGGCCCGGCGGTCGGCATCTGGCTCGCGGTGCTGCTCGCGCGGTTCTGGTACTTCGGGAGCCTGGCCCCGAACACCGCCGAGGCGCAGAGGATCTCACCCGGCGACAACCTGCGCGCCTGGACGAACGTGCTCTGGCCGCTGCTCGCGCCCGTGGTCTACGTCGCCGTGAGCGCGGTCCGAAGCCGCCGCATCGAGGTCCGGGCGATCGCGCGGGCGCCGGTGTTCTGGGGGGCGGCGGGTGTGGGCGTGGCCACCGCCGGGCTCCTCACCTGGCGAGCCGACGTCAACAGCGAGGTCCCCGGCGTCGACGCGCTGCTCTCTTCCGCCCGGATCCTCGGGGCGTGGTGGTGGCTGGCGCTGGTCGGCGCCCTCGCGCTGCTCGTCTGGCCCCGGCTCGGCCCCGTCGAGGCGCTTCTCGCGACGCTGGTCGTCACCGGCACCTTCCACGTTCTCGTGTTCGGGCCCGCCCGTCTCGCCGGCGAACGGGTCGTCACGTTCGTGCTCGTCCCGTTGGCGTGCCTTGCCGGCGCGCTCGCACTGCGGTTCGACGCCGGCCGGGTGTTCGCCCCTTCCATTCGGACGCGCCTGACCGTGGCCTGCCTCACCGGCGCTGCCGGGCTGATGCTGATCGCGGCGTGGAGCGCGTGGTCCAACCACGACACCTGGGGCGCGCAGCAGCCGTTGTGCTGCGACGTCACCCCGACCATCGAGCGAACGCTGGCCGAGGCGGCCTCCATCGAACGCCGGACCGAGCTCCCGGTCGTCTCGGTCGCCAACGCCGACCTCGGCCTGCTCTCCATCCAGAAGCAGGTCAACATCACCGACCTTGCAGGGCTCGGTGACCCGCTGCTCGCGCGGGTCTGGCGCCGGGGGTACGAGACGGGTCGCGTCGACGTCGCGGTCGACTACCTCAACCACTACGCGTCTCCCGATGTCGTCGAGCTCCACGGCGTCTGGAGCTGCGGCTACGCGCCCTGGCAGTCATCCGAGGACTTCCGCGCCGCGTACCAGAAGGTCTGGGACGACGGCTGGACCGCGGCCTGGGCCCGCGAGGGATGCCCGGGCGTCGAGGGCGTCGACGGCGGCATCTGGGTCCGCACCGACCTCCAGGACACCGGCAGCAGCCCGGAGGTCGCTCTGAGCCGGAAGCTGGCCCGAGACCCGGACCCCGCCACCGTGCGCCGCGCCCTCGCTGAGTGCGAGTCGGCGACCGTGTGGTCCTGCCAGCACGTCACCCGCAGCGTCTACCGCAACCTCCGCACCTTCGAAGCCGCCGGCACTCTCGACGAGACCATCGCCGCGTTCGACGATCTCCCGTCAGCGGCATACGACCAAGCCGTGCTGCGGTCTCGCACCGACGGCGACTGGCACGAACAGGCTGCCGACTGGCTCTTCGACCCGGACTGACTACGGGTCGCCGAGCCTGCGAGGCGCCGCCGGAGCTGGGCGTCCGAGCACCCAGGGTTCCGCCCGCCGCCTCCTGCGCACGAAGGTGGCGAAACGCCGCCGGTACACTTGCCCACCACATGGGTCTCTTTCAGAAGCTGCTCCACGCGGGCGAGGGCAGGAAGCTCAAACTCCTCGAGACGATCGTCCCCGAGGTGAACGCGCTCGAGCCCGAGGTCGAGACGCGCAGCGACGACGCGCTCCGAGCGCGGACCGCCGAGTTCCGCCAGCAGTTCGAGAACGCGGGCGAGAAGGAGGCGCGGCTCGAGCTGCTCGACGACCTGCTCCCCGAAGCGTTCGCGATGGTCCGGGAGGCGGGCCGGCGCACCCTCGGCCAGCGCCACTTCGACGTCCAGATCATGGGCGGTGCCGCCCTGCACCTCGGCAACATCGCCGAGATGAAGACCGGGGAAGGCAAGACGCTGGTGGCCACGCTGCCGGCCTATCTGAATGCCCTGACCGGTGAGGGCGTCCACGTCG
>JACDBD010000312.1 GCA_013695115.1 Actinomycetota bacterium
CGTGGTCATCAGCCGCTCCAATTGAAGCGGTTGGCGAACCCGCTGAGATCCTGTCCCGAGTACTCGATGCCGAACGCGGATACCCGCGCGTCTGAAACGGGCGCGAGCCCCATCGTCGGTCCGGCCGGGTGGGCGACGATGTTCGTGAGTGTGACCTGATCTCCCGACTCGAGCGTCACCCGCTCCCCCGAGTAGTCGATGAGCTCTCCGACCGTGACGTGGTGGTTCTTCCCGTCGCTCTCGATGCTGATCGGCGCCTGCTCGATCCCGAGAAACTCACCGAGGAACGGCCCCAAGGCTGCCGGCGGGCCGCCCATCTCACCCGAGAGCACCTGGCCGAACTTGCCCACCTGCTCTTCGTTCGCGCCGTCGTCGACGATGACGCCCACTCTCCAGTTGCCGTCGGCCATGTTGGGAGGGGTGTCGGCGACCATCACGAACGACCTGCCAGAAACGTCGACGCCGTCGATCTCGCCCTGCTCGACATCGAATGCCAAGGCGAACCGGCAGTAGTCGTCTCTGGTGGCCTTATGCGCGAGGTTCGACCACGTGCACGGACAGATCGCGTCGCACGAGCAGTTCTCGTAGAAATCGCCTTCCAGATTCCAGCTCATCGTCTCTCCCTCAGTCGGGGCACAGCAACAGGTTTCTCGCGACCCCGGGCCGCCGGCCGAACGCTGCCATGCAGCCCCGCCGATGTAAAGCGGAGCGCACAGCCCGGTCCGCTCTCGCGAGGATGTGGAGGACAATCGACGAGGCGCTCCTCACCGCCCCTGGGGCTGGGGGAGATGGCCGAGGGCGACCCGCGTCGATCGAGGCCGTTACGCGCCGAGGAGCAGCGCGACGTTGTCGTGGAACAGGGGCGCGTCGTTGCCGGGGGTGGCATCCACCTTCTCGTAGTCGGCGATCGGCGTGGCGGTGCCCTCGGAGTGGGGGTAGTCGGAGCAGCACATGTAGAGCGGGGCGGATCGCGCCGTCAGTCGCTCGGGTCGTTCGTAGGAGAACGCGGACACGCGCACCTGGCGGCGGAAGTACTCGCTCGGCTTGAGCTCGAGGTCGGCGAGGGGCGCGCCGTTGAGGGTGGCGACGAAGTCGAGTCCCCCGTCCAGCATCATCAAGTACATCGGCACCCAGATCGAGCTCAGCTCCACGATCCCGATGCGCAGGTCGGGGTGCTTGGCCAGCGTCCCGTTGGCGATCAAGTCGGTCACCGCCAGCGCCGGCGGCGTCCACAGGAACACCGACTCGACCGCGGGCACGAACGCGTCGACGGGGTCGGTGTACCAACCGTCCTCGAACACCCGGGGCTGGTCGGCCACGTGGAAGCACGGCGTGATGCCCTGGCCGACCATCGCCGACCAGATGTGGTCGTGGTCGGGGTGCGACAACGGCTTCCCGTCGACGAGCGCAGGGGCGATCATCGCCAGGCGCACCCCCGCGGTCGCCAGCTCGTGGAGCTGGCCGAACAGCCACTCGGGGTCGCGCAGCGTCAGGTGCGCCACCGGGTGCAGCCGGCCGCCGCCCTCGTCCACGACCGTCGCGGCCCAGCGGTTCCACGCCGCCATGTTCGCGGTCAGCGCCGGCAGCGACTCCGACAGGCGCCGCTCCCACAACAGCCCGTAGTTCGGGAACAGCACCGCCTCGTCGAGGCCCATGTCGTCGAGGCGCCGGGCGCGCGTCGCCGGCTCCCAGTAGTCGTCGGGCAACAGCTCGTCGTAGGAGTACTCCGAGGGCTCGCCCGCCCGCTGGCGCTGGCGGTGACGGCCGATGCGGCGGGTATCGCCGGGCAGCTGCACATCCGCGAGGCCGAGGCGCCGGCCCCGCCAGGTGAGCCAGGCGTAGCCGAGGTCGTCGTCTTCGATACGCAGCGCCTCGTCGCGCATCCCCGGGTCGATGTGGTCCACCCAGGTGCTACGCGACTCGTAGAGGTGCTGGTCGGAGTCGATGATCGCGGTCACGGCCCCAGTGTGCCCCTCCGCTGGCGCCGGCGTCACCTGCCTGCGTCATGACGGGTCGGGCGCAGCCCGTAGGCTGCGCCGGTGCGTTCTTCCATCGGCGCGATCGTGCTCGTCGCCGTCCTCCTCGGCTGTGGGAGCGACGGTGGGTCGGGTTCGACCACGTCGGGACCCGAGGGCGCGGTCAGGGAGGCGATCCTCACCTATCTCCTCGAGGGCGACTGCGACGTCATGACCGACGCCTTCCTCGAGGACCAGGCGATCATCGGCGACACGCGGGAGGAAAACTGCGAGCTCTTCGAGAACACCTTCGTGGAGAAGCAGTACACCGCCGACGACGTGAAGATCACCGACGTCGAGATCACGGGGTCGAAGGCGACGGCCGTCGTCGGCGACGACTTCTCGAACATCGAGAGCACTTACACCCTGGTGAAGGAAGACGGGAAGTGGCGCATCGACGCGGCCGAGTTGACGTGATCGCCCTCGACTCAGAGGCGGGCTAGAGGGTTCGGCGACCTCGGGGCGGCGGCCCGCCGCCCTCCCTACGACCGGGACTCGGGCGCCGGCGGCAGCATCGCCAGGATGCGCTCATGGGTCTGGCGCAGCTCGAGGACCAGATCTCGTTGGCGGGCGTCGCTCGCCGGTCCGGACCTGAGCTCGGCCAGGATGTCCTGGCTGCGACCAACGAGGCGCGCGACCTCGCGCAGCGCATCTCGGCTCAGCACGGCGGGATCCTACCCAGGCCATCGCCGGGCAACCCGTTTCGGGGGTGACGCGGCTCGGGCAGGTGCGGAAGCCGCTCCGCGAGCTCGGGGACGAGGCGCGCGAGATCACCGCCGTGGGGACCGATCTGGTCGGCGAGCTCGTCGGGTGCGCACGCGCCGACGTAGGCGTGGACGGCTTGCACGAACGGTTCGTACGGAACCGCGAGATCCTCGTCACAGCGCCCGAACAGCACGAGGGCGCCTTCGTCAAAGGCGCGGCGGGCGAGCTCGGCAGCCAAGCGGGTCTTCCCCACGCCCGGTTCTCCCGAGACGAGAACGACGCGCTTGTCGCCCGCCTGCGCGCGCTTCCACGAGGTCCACACCCGCTCCAATTCGTCGATTCGCCCGACGAACCGCACGGCCTCGACACCACCGAGCGGGGCGGGGAACGGAGTCCGGGCGGGCTGCTCCGGTGCCCACGCGACCTCGGCGGCCGCGAGCGGAGCCGCGAGGCCCTTCAGCTCGAGGGCGCCGAGCGAACGGAACTCGTGACCACCGCGGCTCCCGGCGAGGAGTCGCACGATGTCGCTGACCACGATCTGGTCGGCCGACGCCTCATCGCAGAGCCGCCGGGCCTCGACGACAGGCGTCCCGAAGCAGTCATTGCCTTCCCAGACGACGTCGCCGGCGCTTATTCCGACGCGGATCGAGATCGTCGACGCTGCTCGTCGACCGACCCGGTCGACGCCTCGTTGCATCATCGCCGCCGCCGACACCGCCCCGGCCGCCGACCCGAACACGACCATGATGCCGTCGCCCGTGCCCTTGACCTCCTGGCCGCCGTGGGCAGCGATCGCATCACGCAGCACACTGTCGTGCAATCGCCGCAGCTCGTCGGCCCGATCGTCGCCCACGGCCTGGCGCAACGCCGTCGAGCCCACGAGGTCGGTGAACAGGACGGTCGCCGTCTCGGGCCGACCGCCGCCGTCGTCGCTCACGACCCAATGGTACGAGCAGGCGTCAGGCCAAGACAGCGAGGATGGCAGCGGCGAGCCCCGACGAGGATGATCCGCCGCGTCTCGAGGCGCGGCCGCCCGTTCAGCGGCCGTCGAAGAACCGGTCGTGCATCTCGGGATCGGAGGGCAGGTCCCACAGGTTGGTGATCTTGCCGTCGGCGTCGAAGGTGAGGACGTGGGCCTCTTCCATGTCGAGCTTCGCCCCGTCGGTGCGGGTGGCGGTCTCCCGCAGCGCGACGACGGCGTGGTGGTCGTCGGCGTAGACGCCGTGGATGTCGAGCGCCTGAGTGCCGTCGGTCAGCTCGAAGTTCTTGATCAACGCCGCCTCGATCGCGGCCCGACCTTTGTGGTCGCCGCTGTTGGGTCCCTCTCCGTTGAAGTGGAACACGGCGTCGTCGGCGAGATCGGCGAGCGCGCCGTCGAGGTCGGCCTTCAGAAAGGCGTCGTATGCGCCGCGCACGCGGGCCTCGTTCGGATGCTGAGCCATCGCTCCCCCTTACCCGTCCGGCGGCACATCGCCGCCGGCGCCGCCATCGTAGGAGAGGGAGCGGTCGCCCGTCGCTCGGCCCGCGGGCCGACCGGGGTGAGAGCTTCAACTTGGCGATGCAGATGGCGGAGCGTCAGCTCGTGTCACCACTCCGGGGTTCGGCGGCCGAAGCGTGCGCCTCGATCTCGTCCTGGAGCTCCTTCAGGACCTCGAGGAACCGGCGGCGGGCATCCTCCGCGTAGGGGTTGCTGATCTGGCTGGTGTCGAACATCCCCATCGTGTGCTGCTCCTCGATCGCCTCGATCTCGGCCAGCTTCTCGAACGAGGGAATCGCAAGTAGGTCGCGGTGCGGCAGCCCGAGCAAGTCGATTCTCACCAGCGCGCGGGCAATGAAGAACGGCAGCGACTGCATGTACGCCATCGCCCGGTCGTGCTCCTCGGCCGAGATGTGAACCATCTCCAGGCCGAACTGCGAGGCCAGGAACTGCTGGAAGGCGGCGGCGCGCTCCCCGCTCTCGTAGGTCACCACGAGGCGAAGCCCGGGTTCGAGGCGCGTCATCGACGGCGGGCCGAACAGCGGGTGCGTCGCCAGCACATTGGGATGCTCACCCAGGATGCGTTGGAGGAGCTCGGTCGCGTGGGCCTTGGTCGACACCACGTCCATCACCACGGTGTGGGGGGCGAGCCGGCCGCGGATCGCCTCGAGCAGACCTTCGAGCGCGCCGTAAGGAACGGCGAGGATCGCGACATCCGCGCCGACGACCTCGTCGAGCGACGCGACGCGGACGCCCTTGGTCACATCCTCGAGGCGGGTCTCGTCGACGTCGGTGACGAGCACCTCGCCCCGACTGGCGAGTGACCGCGCGAGGAGCTGCCCCAAATGGCCGTAGCCGACGATGCCGAATCTGGCGAAGTCGCTTGTTGTCACTGGGCCAATCTTGGCCGCGGTTGCACCGGCGGGCACATCGGTTAGCCTGATGGCTCCCCCATGGTTCTCCGTTTCGGATCCCGCCGCGCCGCCGCGCTCCTCATCGTCGTGCTCGGCATCGCCGCGCTCAGCGCGTGCCAACCGGCGAAGAAGTCGCCGCCGGCGTCGGGCGAGTGCACGCAGTACTTCCGCGGCTACGTCCTGGCGAGCGACCACAACTGCGCCGGGCTCGGCGCGTTCTCGGGCAGCGACCGCTACATGTGCAAGCCGACGCCGGAGCAGGGCGTGCGGGCCCACCTCCAGCACCTGCGCAACTACGCCGACCCCAACTCCCACTGGTGGGATCTCGGCAACCCGTTCGAGCCCCGTCCCAAGTACGACGAGGCCGCGTTCGAGAACTTCCCGTACAAGGGGCAGGCGCCGCGCTGGATCGACCTGAACGGCAAGTGGGCGGTGCCGGGCTCCACCTACGGCCAGACGATCCTCCGGATCTACAACGAGATGCGGGCCGAGTTCGGCCTCCCGGCGGTGACGGACGAGACGACGATCATGGGCGCGAGCGAGCTCACCGCGGCGCAGATCGGGCAGCGGGTGTGCAGCGTCGGGCGCTGTGCGACGTGGAAACCCGAGATCACACCGACGCAGATGGCGCAGGTGTTCCTGGACGAGGGCGCCGCGGTCGGCGTGCGCGGTGACATCGCGTTCTGCCAGTCGATCCTCGAGACCGGCTGGTTCTCGTGGCCGTCGTCACCGTCCGCCGCGGCCGAGGCCTCCGACCCTGCGATCGACGGCTACTTCGAGCTCCAGAACGTCACCGAACGGAACTAACGCGGAGGCCTAAGGGCTCCCAGTGCCAGGGCTCGGGATTCCCGTTTCGAGCCGAGCCGGTGCGGGGATGTTCCGGCCATGACCGAGCGGAGCAAGCCTGACGACGCGCGCGTCGAGCGCCGGGCCAAGGGGCTCACGGCGGAAGAGCAGGAGAACGGCGTCGACGACGCCGAGGCGCTGGCCGAGGCCGTGCTCGAAGAGTCGGATCTGCGGGCGGCCGACCGGAGCCGCACCCCCGACGGCGTCGTCGAGCATCGCCGCTCCGAGGACACCGTCGACCTCACCGAGGAGTAGCGCCCCTCCTACGACCGGCAGGGCTGACCCATACAAGGATCGGTGACGGCCCCGTCCTTCTTCAGGAAGTCCGACGCCATCAGCACGGCCGGGATCGTGCTGACGATGTTGCCGTGGGGATCGGCGCCTTCGGTCGGCGCCTGATTGTCGACCGGCGGGGCGGGGGTGCCGTAGTCCCACACCACCAGCACGCTGCCGTCGTAGGGGAACTCGGGAACCGCTTCGAGACCGAACAACGGCTCGACGTCGTTCGAGCGTCCCGCCGCCAGCGCGGGCTGGCGCACGAGCGCGCCGATGGTGCGGGCCAGAACCTCGGTCGACACGTTCGCCACCTGGTGGTCGCCGAACGCCTCGAACAGCAGGACCTTCTTCTTCTTGGGCGTGTCGGGGTACGGGTCAGCCCGGAGGTGTTGGGCGTAGGCGCTGTTCTCGCCCCGGTCCCACAGCATCTGTATCAACCCGAGGGCGAGCTCGCGCTCGATCAGGTCGGGGTAGGCCCCGGCGAAGATCGGCTCGAACGGCTCGTACTGGCTGCTGCGGTCGAGGAGCAGCGAGTAGTTGATGCCGGGGACGGCGAGGAACGACCGGTCCCAGTCGGTCGCCACCGCGCTGGTGGCACCGCCGAGGACCCCGCCCTGGCTGCCGCCGACGAAGAAGATCTGGTTGCGGTCGATGACGCTCGCGCCGCTCGCATCCTGGAACGCGGGGTCGCTGCCGAGACCGCGCTTCGACTTCAGCAGCCGGCCGAGTACGAGGAAGTTGAGATGGGACTGCTGGAGCCGGTCGGGCACGGCCCGCCACAAGGTCATCTCCTGGATGGCCTTGCCGAGGAACGGCAGGTCGCTCTCGCTCATCCCGATCCAGTCGGTGCCGCAGAAGCCGGCGTTGACGTTGGCGGCGAGCTCCCCGATGTCGAGGGTGGCCTCGGCGGTGCCGAGCAGGCCGTGGCCGAACAGCCCCCAACGGGCGAGGTTGTCGGCGGTCGTCGCCGTGGGCACGGTGCAGACGAAGTTGGCGGTGATCGTGCCGTTGCGCTCCGGGAGCGGGTCGTCGTCGCCGTCGCCGTTGTTGAGGTTCGAGCCGGGTCCGCCGTCACCCTCGAGGTAGCTCGGCACCTCGTAGGTCCCGCGCACGATCCGGGCCGCGCCCCCCGGCTCCTCGACCGACTCGACGGTGAAGTCGGGCGCCTTGCCCTCGAGCGCGTCGAAGGCGTCGTCGCGCATGTGCAGCAACCGGCCCGACAGCGACTCCTCGCTGGCGACGGTGAAGTCCCACGCCAGCCACAGGTCGTCGCGCCCGATGCCGGCGTCGTCGAGATCGGTGAAGATCTGGCCCATGGCGTCGCGGCGGTCCTCGAGGGCGTCGTTGCCGGTATCGAGGCGGTCGCGGTAGGCGCGGAACGCGTCCGACGGCGGGATGGGCTCGCCGGCGGTGTCCACGATGCCACCGCGCAGCGCGACGACGTGGCGATGGCCCTCGAGCAGGTTGATCGCCGGGCGCACGATGAGCAGGCGCTCCTCGTCGGTGGTGCCGTTGGCGTCGAGCTCGGCCCACAGCGGCACGCGCTCGCCGGTGTCGGTGTCGACGATGACCACCGCGGAGTCGGGCTCGAGTGACGCGCCGATGTCGGTGCTCGGGGGCACTCCCGACGCCGCCGGGTCGAGGCCGGGGACGTGGGTGAGGATCATCGGGCCGGGGCTGAAGCCGTCGCTACGGTTCCACTCGGCAGGGTCGATGCTCACCCCGTCGACGTTGGTCGGCATCGCCTTCTCGGGGAAGGCAACGCGCCGGCCGGTGGGCGTGTCGGCGTCTTCGGTGTAGAAGTCACTCGGGAACGGCAGGAGACACTGCGCGGGGTCGAGGGGGTCGCAGGTCTGGGGGCGATCGACGTCGACGTCGAGCTCGCCGCGCAACGGAACGGTCGCGCCCGCCGCATCGGCGATCCCGCCGCAGCCGGCAGCGGCAATGGCGAGGGCCAGCACCGGCACAACCCGACGACGTGCGCTACGCATGAGTGCTGTCCTCCCAGAGCCGAGCAAGACTGGCGAGCATACGGTCGGAGGCGGCGAACCCGCCCATGTGGCTCTCGCCGTGGCGGGTGCGCAGCTCGCAGTTGGGCAGGAGCTTGGTGGCGCGCCGGGCCTGGTCGAGCCCCACGAACGGGTCGGCGTCACCGTGCCACCACCGCACCGGCACCCGCACGCCGGCGAGGCGGAATCCCCACGGCCGCCCGACCAGCACCATGTCGTTGACGAACGCCTGGAACTGGCCCTTCGCGCCATTGGTGAGGTCGTCGATGAACATCTCCTCCATCGCCGGGTCCTGGAACACCTTGGTGTCGCCGGACGGCATCACCCGGGCGAACGCCCGGTAGGCCGGATGCGCAACCGGTTGCGCCCCCCGCACGACCTCCCAGAGCCCACGGCCGAGCGGGCGGCGCAGGGCGGTGAGCACGCGGTTGAACGGACGGGCGAGCGCGACGACGCCGCCGGCGGCGGCTTCCTCACCGCAGGTGGGCACGAGGCCGCCGAGGATCCCGATGGCCACGACCCGGTCGGGGAGCTCGTGGCCGGTGGCGAGAGCGTACGGGCCGCCGCCCGACAGGCCGACGACGAGGAATCGCTCGCGGTCGAAGTGGTCGACGACGACGGCGACGTCGTCGGCCCAGTCGCGCACCTCCTTGTAGAAGTGGTCGGTCGAGAGACCGATGCCGGGGCGCTCGACGCAGACGATGCGCAGCCCGCGCTTGTCGGCGGCGTGGCGCGCCACCGGCGGGACCTGGCGGCGGGCGCCGGGCGAGCCGTGGAACCACAGCACCAGCGGGCCGTCAGCCACGCCGAACTCGGCGTAGCCGAGCTCGCGCCCGTCGGGCAGCGGCACTGTGCCCTCGGCGCGGGATGCCGGAGTCTCGGGGACGATGGGCGCACCCAGCCGCTGTTGGCGGCGCTTCGTCTCCTCTCGGTCCATCGTCACCCTCCGGCGCTTTGGCCGTCGTGATCCACGCTCCCCTACGGTGCGAACCGAGGGCAAACGCACGACGACGGGGAGGCATCCATGGCCCTGGCCACCGCCACCGGGCAGGACGCGAACCTCGACCCCGAGCTGGCCGAGCAGCTCCTCGCCGGGGCGAAAGCGGCGATCCCCGACGCGTTCCGCGGCCCCGACGCCGCCGCTCCGTTCGGGCCCGAGGTGAAGGTGCCGGACTCGGCGCCGGCGGCCGAGTGGCTGGCGGCGTTCCTCGGCCGGAAGCCCTAGCTCGGCCGCGTACCAGCCGCCGGCGACAGACTCCGCGAGATTGCAATAAATGCCGCGTTTCTCCTGTTCTGGTCACGGGTAGCATCTTGGGGTCTTTCCGCGGCGATAGGCGCGCGATGGGTCTGACCACAACGACTGATCGAGACCACGCGTTCAGTCACGAGGCACTGCTGTACTCGGGCGAGGCCGACTTCCTCGCGGGCACGCTGCCGTTCCTGCGCCAAGGCGTCGCGGCGGGCGAACCCATGCTGGTCGTGGTGAGCGCCGAGAAGATCCGGGCACTGCGCGCCGAGCTGGCCGGCGACTGCGACGCCGTCAACTTCGCCGACATGAGCGAGGTCGGCGACAACCCGGCCCGGATCATCCCGGCCTGGCAGGACTTCCTCGCCGACCACGGCGGCGGCACCCGGCCGGTGCGAGGCATCGGCGAACCCATCTGGGCGGGCCGGACCCCCGACGAGCTGGTCGAGTGCCAGCACCACGAGACTCTGCTCAACGTGGCCTTCGCCGACTCCGGCGCCTGGCGGTTGCTCTGCCCGTACGACGCCGACGCCCTGCCGGCGGCCGTGATCGAGGAGGCGCACCGCAGCCACGCCATCATCCAGGAGGACGGGTCCGAGCAGGCGAGCGAGATCTCTCGCGACCTCGACCAGATGGCCGCGCCCTTCGACGTGCCCCTGCCCGAGCCGCCCGAGGGGGCGCACGAATTCGCCTTCGACCGCTGGAGCCTGAGCAAGTTGCGAGCATCCGTGGCCTCGGAGGCAGCGGGCGCAGGGTTCGGCGCCGCCCAGGTCGACGGCGTCGTGCTCGCGGTGCACGAGGTCGCGGCCAACAGCGTGCGCCACGGCGGTGGCCGCGGCTTCCTCTTGGTGTGGCGCGACCGAGACGCGCTGATCTGCGACGTCCGCGACGACGGACACATCAACCAGCCGCTCGTCGGCCGGGTGCGCCCGGCCCTCGACGCTTTGGGAAGCCGCGGCCTCTGGATGGTCAACCAGCTCTGTGACCTCGTGCAGATCCGGTCGTTTCCGACCGGCAACGTCGTGCGCCTGCACATCCGGCCGACCGCCGACGTCGCGTCGTCGGCCTAGCCCCGAGGTGCGGCGACGCTAGGAGTGGCCGTCCCCTTGCGCGGGTCTGATGGTGAACAGCTCGAGCAGGCCCGCGATCTCGAAGACCCGGAGACACGCGGGTGGAAGGGCAGTCAGCTCGAGGCCGACGCCGGCGGTGTCGGCGCGGCGCTTCCCGCGCACCAGGACGTTGCAGCCGGACGAGTCGAGGAACGTGACCTCGGCCAGGTCGACCACGAGGACGTCGGGCCGGCGGGCGACCGCCTCCTCGATCTCGACGTCGAGCTTCGGCGCCGTCAGCATGTCGATCTCGCCGCGAACGACGAGGGTCAACTCGCCATCGTCGCCGCCGGGCTTCGTCGACGGGAGGAAATCCTGCGTCATCACGGCCTCTTCCTCGTGTCCACGAACAGAAGAGGCGAATGCCCGGAGTGCGGCCCTGGCGGGGCCGCCCGTGCGAAGGCGTCACTCCTGACCCGAACGCTACTTCACGCCTCGAGCTCGCTCCGACCGTCGGTGCCCCACCAACTCGCGGTCAGGCGCAGGCTGGGGACGTCACCCCGGCGAAATGTCTCCTCGAAGGTGCGCTTGTACCCGGTGGCCGCGATCTTCCAGTCGCCGCCGTCCTTCACGTACTCGTCGGTGTAGAAGGCGGCGCCCCGGAGGCCGAAGTCGGAGTCGACGAGGATGACGGTGTCCTCGAGCGCCCAGGTGCCGGCCGCGGTCGTCTCGCTGGTGAGATCGATCTCGGGGTGGTGCACGCGGTGGCTGCTGAGAAAGTTCTCGGAGGCCATCGCGTTCCGGAGCCACTCGATGATGGCGTCGCGCCCCTCCACGCGGTAGTGGCCGCCGCTGTAGGCGACCGCCGCGTCCTCGGTGAAGCACGTGGCGAGCTCGTCCCAGAGCTTCTGGTCGATGCAGCGCATGTACCGGTACTTCAGGCGCTTGATCGCCTCGATCTCGACCAGGTCTTCGGGTGTCATCGCGGTCATGCCTCCAGCGCGTAGACGGTCTGGCCCGACTTGGTCGGCGGGAAGTAGCCGAGCCCGCTGCCGAAGTACACGCTGTCGCCGGCGACGACCGGCGCGCTCGAGATGGTGCCGACGGTCTCGAGTCGGAACAGCTCCTCGCCGGTCTTGGTGTCGAATGCTCGAAGCTCCCGGTCGACGGCTACGAAGCCCACGCCGTCGGCCAGCGTGATCGGCGCCCACACGTAGTTGTCGAGTGGTTGCTGCCACTCGATCTCGCCGGTGGCAGGATTGAGCGCCATGAGCACCGACGTGCCGACCTCGCCGGTCCGGGGCCGGTCGTCGGCCGGTCCGGGCCCGGGCGGGCCATAGTTGCCGGCGACGATGATGCGCGTGCCGTCGTAGGCGCCGTTGTTGAACACGCCGCCGATCAGCGCGCTGCCGTCGCTGACCTGGCGCTGCCAGACGATCTCGCCGGTCTCGCGGTCGAGCACCCAGAACACGCCCGACTTCTGGCCGGCGCCGACGAGCTTGCGCCGCTCGCCGCCGATCTCGGCCTCGAACAGGATGGGGTTGGTGCCGAAGTCGGAGTCCTGCGAGCGCGCCGTCGGGACGGTGAAGACGTCACCCTCGGTGACCTGGCGGATCCAGCGAGGCTCGCCGGTCGCGAGGTCGAGGGCGATGATCGAGTCGGACGTGGGGCCGGCTTCCTCGGTGTAGTTGTTGCCGGTGGTCGCGAACACAATGCCGGCGTCGACATCGACCGAGACCGTCGACCACACGCTCACGCCGTTGTAGGGCGGCTCAGCGGTGCGGTAGCGCCACAGCTCCTCGCCGGTCTTGCGGTCGAAGGCGGCGACGCCACCCCGGTATGTGGCATTGGCCTCGGCCGCGACCTCCTCGATCGACGACAGCCCGACGATCACCGCGTCCTTGGTGACCACCGGCGACGAGAACCCGGACGCGAACTCCTGGTCGTCGGCGGGCACGCTCCAGACGTCCTCGCCGGTCTCGGCGTCGACCGCCCACAGGGTCGGGTCGCCACCGAGCGCGAAGACGACACCACCGGCAATCGTCGGCGACGACGAGCCGCCGATGTCGTCGCGCTTCCAGACCTCGGTGCCACTATCGGAATCGAGGGCGACGAGCGCGTCGCGGGAGAGCACGTACACGCGGTCGCCGGCGACCGCGGGCGCGCCGTTGACCGACTGAGGCGCCTCGTACTCCCAGGCGGTCTCCAGGGCGGCGGCGCGCTTGGGCGTGAGCGACGAGTCCCGGTTGTGGAACGTGGAGGCGAGGTCGTAGCCGAGCTGGCGCCAGCGGTTCCCCTTCTCCTTGCCGCCGCCCTCGCCCGCAGCCGCGATCCCGGCGCCGGCCGTCGCAACGAGCGCGACGAGGACGGTGGCCACACCGCGCTTCACACCCATCCCGTCCCCCCTTCAGGCGCCGTCACGCTACCGTCCGGCCATGCCGAGCGACTTCAACCCCTTCGAGCCCGGGCAGGCGCAGCGGGCGTGGCCGCTGCTGGCCAAGCTGCGGCGCGAGGGGCCGGTGGCACCGATCGCCGGGGGCATGCACTACGTCACCCGTCACGCCGAGTGCCGCGAGGCGCTGCGCGATACCGAGTCGTTCTCGAACGCGTCGGGGATGAAGGCCCCGGGCGTCGAGGTGCCCTTCGAGGACCGGATCCTGGGCGAGCTCGACCCGCCCCAGCACACCGCGGTCCGACGGGTGATGGTGACCGCGCTCACACCCAAGGTCGTCCACGCGGCCGAGCCGTTCATCCGCGACACCGCGAGCGCGCTGCTCGATGCGGTACCGGTGCCGGGCTCGGCCGACCTGGTCGCCGCGTTCACGGTCCCGCTCCCCAACCGGGTCACGGTGCACCTGCTCGGGTTCCCCGCCGGCGACGCCGACACGATCGCGGGCTGGGCCAAGGAGCTGATGGTGAGCGAGTTCCCCCGCACCAACCGCACCGAGCGGGGGGAGGGCTTCGCCGCCGCCTTCCCCGACTTCGCCGGCTACATCGACGAGCGAGTCGAGCGGCGGATCGGCGAGGTCGAGCGGGGCGAGGACGTACCCGACGACGTGCTCACCCGACTCGTCAAGCTCGAGGTCGACGGCGTGCGCCTGACCCGCCGGCAGCTGCGCGCCCTCACCCGCAACCTGATCACCGGGGGGCTCACGACCACGAGCCAGCTCCTCGGCAACCTCCTCCACGAGGTACTGGCCACACCGGTGGTGGAGGACGCAGTGCGCGCCGACGAGACCGCGCTCGCGCGCGCGGTCGATGAGAGCCTCCGGGTAGCGCCGCCGGTCCTGTTCGCGGCCCGGGGGTGTGTGCGCGACACCGCCATCGCCGGCACCGAGATCGGGGCGGGCGAACGGGTCATCATGGGCACGGGATCGGCCAACCGCGACGAGCAGGTCTTCGACGCCGGCGGCGAGTTCCGCATCGACCGCCCCAACTCCGACCAGCACCTCAGCTTCGGGTACGGGCCGCACGTCTGCCCGGGCGCGGGGCTGGCGCGGACGGTGGCCCGCATCGGCGTGGCCGCGTTCCTGGAGCGGTTCGCCCCCGGTTCGGTGCACCTCACCGCCGGGTACGAGTTCGAGAACGTGCCGACGTTCTTCGAGATCGGCCCGCAGCGCCTCCCGGTGGAGACGATGGCGCCGTGAGCGACGACCTCACCGGGCTGGCGGGCGAGCTGTTCGCGCAATGCCCGCAGGAGCAGCACCGGGTGCTGCTGGCGGTGCTCGAGCGCGCGGCTGCCGACCAATACCGGCGCTGGGCGGACGAGGTCGGGGACGAGCACCGGGCCGGGATCCTCGAGTGCGCGGCACGCGAGGAGAAGGTGGCGGAAGTACTGGAAGCAGCGGCGCCGAACGCGACCGCCACCGCGGCTGCGCTCGGGGAGCGGTTCCCCGATCTGGGCGCGCGCTACGCGGCGCTGCTCGACGGGAAGAGCCTGGTCGAGCAGTTCGCGATCCAGGCCGCGGGCGAGCGGGCGGGGGGCGAGCTGCTGCGGTCCTACGCGCTGGCGGACGCGGCCGAGCTCGAAGACGCGAACGCCGCCTTCCTCGACCGCGTCTCCCACGAACTTCCCAGCTGACCCACCGGGAGACCGCAGAGCCCGTCCGTAGCGTCCGTGCCCATGAGACCTCGGACGGGAGGCACGACGGTGACGAAATGGAAATCACCGCTGCTCCAGGTCTTCTGCTGGCGCGCCTTGAGCTCAGTGAGCGTCGCGGGCGTTGTCGTTGTAGCTGGTCCACCAGGCGGCGTCGCCGAAGACCTCGAGGGTCTCGGGATCATCCGAGTCCCGGGCGGTTCCGGCCACGAGTTCGTAGGCCGCGGCCCAGTCGCAACGGGCCAGCGCCTCCCGAGCCTTCTCGACCGCCGTTTCCATCGTGAACCTGCCCCTTTCCCGCAGCAGGATTGTGGCAGAGGGCGGGCCGTCCCTTTTCGACCTCGGTCCCGCCCGCCTGGCAGTGGGTTCACAGGAAACTCACAGGCGATCTGTTTACGGTGAGCGTATGCCTGGGAGGTTCGAGTGACCGAACGACCAGAACCGGTGACCCGAGCGGACGGGTCGTCGGCCCAACTCCTCGTGGTCGACGACGAGGAGGCCCTGCTCGACCTGCTCGGCGATGCGCTGCGCTTCGCCGGCTACGAGGTGCGCACCGCCCGCAGCGGCTTCGAGGCGCTGCGCACCGCCGCCGACGAGCGGCCCGACCTGCTGGTGCTCGACGTCAACCTGCCCGACCTGGACGGCTTCGAGGTGTGCCAGCGGCTGAGGCGCGACGGCGAAGACGTGCCGGTGGTCTTCCTCACCGCCCGCGACGACCCGGCGGACTTGCGCGCCGGGTTCACTGGTGGCGGCGACGACTACGTCACCAAGCCCTTCAGCCTCGAAGAACTGCTGCTGCGGATCGAAGCGGTTTTGCGCCGCAGCCGGAGCGACCGGAGCGAGCCGTCCCGGCTCACTTGCGGCGACCTGGTCCTCGACGAGGATGCGCATCGGGTTTGGCGCGGTGGCGGCGAGGTGGCACTCTCGCCGACCGAGTTCCGTCTGCTGCGCTACCTGATGCTCAACCGCGATCGCGTCGTCTCCCGCAACTAGATCCTCGACCATGTCTGGGATTACGAGTTCGTCGGCGACCCCTCGGCCGTGGAAACGTATATCAGCTACCTGCGCCGCAAGCTCGGTGACCGCAACAG
>JACDBD010000326.1 GCA_013695115.1 Actinomycetota bacterium
CCCCCGGCGCCGGGAGCCCCGACGCTGCATACACCAGGCTAAACGGTCACCACCGGTAGTGCGCGAACGCTTTGTTGCTTTCAGCCATCTTCTGGAGGTCGTCCTTGCGCTTGATCGCGTTGCCGAGGCCGTTGCTGGCGTCGAGCAGCTCGGCGGCGAGCCGGCCCGCCATCGACTTCTCCCGCCGCTGGCGGGAGTACCCGACGATCCAGCGGATGGCGAGGGTGGTGGCCCGCCGGGGGCGCACCTCGACCGGCACCTGGTAGGTGGCGCCGCCCACTCGCCGGCTCTTGACCTCGAGCACCGGACGGACGTTCTCCACCGCTCGCTTCATCGTGGCGACCGGGTCGCCGCCGGTCTTCTCCTCGATCTCGGTGAGGGCGTCGTAGACGATCTTCTCCGCGTTCGAGCGCTTGCCCCGTTGGAGCACCTTGTTCACGACCTGGGTCACCACGACCGACCGGTGGACGGGGTCGGGCATGAGGTCACGGCGGGGGGCGGGCCCCTTGCGCGGCACGGCTCGTCCTAGTCCTTCTTCGCCCCGTAGCGGCTGCGGGCCTGCTTGCGGTCGGCGACGCCGCTGGCGTCGAGCGCGCCCCGCACGATCTTGTAGCGGACGCCGGGTAGGTCCTTCACCCGGCCGCCGCGCACGAGCACGATCGAGTGCTCCTGGAGGTTGTGGCCGATCCCGGGGATGTAGGCAGTGATCTCCATCCCGGTGGTGAGTCGCACCCGGGCGACCTTGCGCAGCGCCGAGTTCGGCTTCTTCGGAGTGTGGGTGAACACGCGCGTGCACACGCCCCGGCGCTGGGGAGAGCCCTTGAGCGCAGGCGCCTTGCTCTTCTCCGACTTGGTGTGCCGTCCCTTGCGGACGAGCTGCTGGATCGTGGGCACGCGGTTCCTCTGGTTCCTCTGACTCGACTCGAAGCCCGGGCGAATCTACTCGCCGGCGGCGGCGTCCCCCGGAGCGGGCGCGGCCTCGGCGGCCTCGCCACCCTCTCCGGTCTCGCCGTCGCCCGCCTCGCCGTCGCCGGTCGGAGCCAGGAACCCGCCCTCGCCGAACGCGCCCTCGGCACTCGGCGGCGACTGGGCCTGGGACGTATCGGCCAGCCAGCCGGCGAGGTCCATGTCGGCCCCAGTGTCGGACGAGTAGAAAGGCAGCGGCGTGTAGTCGGGCGCCTCGGTCGTGATGTCGCGGTAGCGCTCCATGCCGGTACCGGCGGGGATGAGCTTCCCGATGATCACGTTCTCCTTGAGCCCTACCAGGCCGTCGCTCTTGCCCTCGATGGCCGCCTCGGTGAGCACGCGGGTCGTCTCCTGGAACGACGCCGCCGACAGCCACGAGTCGGTGGCCAGCGATGCCTTGGTGATCCCCATCAGCTCGGGCCGGCCCTCGGCGGGCTGCTTGCCCTCCTCGACCAGCCGGCGGTTGGTGTCGGCGTAGAGACGGGCGTCGGCCTTCTCGCCGGGGAGGAAGGGCGAGTCGCCCGGCTCCGACACCGCGACGCGTCGCAGCATCTGACGCACGATCACCTCGACGTGCTTGTCGTGGATCGACACGCCCTGCTCCCGGTACACCTTCTGCACCTCATCGGAGAGGTACTGCTGGGTCTCGCGGATCCCCTTGATGTCGAGGATCTCCTTGGGGTCGAGCGGCGTCTTCTCGTCGCCGGTGAGCTGCTGACCGGCCACGACCTCGGTGCCCTCGGCGACCCCCGGGAACAGGTGGGTGCGCCGCGACACCGGATGCTCCTCTTCGGTCTCGTCGTCGCCCACGATGAGGAGGACGCGCTCGCCCTTGTCGTTCTCACCCACGCGCAGCACACCGGAGCTCTCGGCCATGATCGCCGCGCCCTTGGGCTTGCGCGCCTCGAACAGCTCCACCACGCGGGGCAGACCGTGGGTGATGTCGGCCTCGCCGCCGCCGATGACGCCGCCGGTGTGGAACGTCCGCATGGTCAGCTGCGTGCCGGGCTCACCGATCGACTGGGCGGCGATGATGCCGACCGCCTCGCCGAGGTCGACGAGCTTGCCGGTGGCGAGCATGGTGCCGTAGCAGTACGAGCACACCGCCGCGATCGAGTCGCAGGTCAGCACCGAGCGCACCCGCACCCGGTCGACGCCGGGGTCGTCGGCCAGGCGCTGCACCTCGTCCTCGCGGATCTCGGTGTTGCGGGCGAGCTTGGTCTTGTCGGCCAGCTTCACGTCTTCGGCGAGGCACCGGCCCAGCAGCCGGGTCTCGAGCAGCCGGAGGCTCTCGGGGTCGCCGTTGACGTCCTCGACCCAGATGCCGCGGGCGGAGTCGCAGTCTTCGTCGCGGACGATGAGCTCCTGGGCGACGTCGACCAGGCGGCGGGTGAGGTAGCCGGAGTCGGCGGTGCGCAGGGCGGTGTCGGCCAGGCCCTTGCGGGCGCCGTGCGTCGAGATGAAGTACTCGAGCACCGACAGGCCCTCGCGGAAGTTCGACTTGATCGGCCGGGGGATGATCTCGCCCCGCGGGTTGGCCACCAGGCCGCGCATGCCGGCGATCTGGCGGACCTGCATCACGTTCCCGCGGGCGCCCGACCCCACCATCATGTCGATCGGGTTGAACTTCTCGGCCGACAGCTCCGCCTGCATCGCCTCACGGACCTTGTCGGTGGCGTCGGTCCAGATCTCGATTTCCTTCTGGCGCCGCTCGTCGTCGGTGATGATGCCCTTCTCGAACTGGGACTCGACCTTGCTGGCCTCGCCCTCGAACCGCTCGAGCAACTCGGCCTTCATGGCCGGCGTCTTCACGTCCGCGACCGAGATGGTCAGTCCGGCCTGGGTGGCGTACTCGAAGCCGAGGTCCTTGATGTTGTCGAGGCTCTCGGCCACGACCGCCCGGGGGAACTGGTCGACGAAGTCACCGATGATCTCGGTGATGTCGCGCTTCTTCATCGCCGCGTCCTGGTACGGGAAGCCGGGCGGGAACGCCTCGTTGAGGAGGAGTCGGCCGAGCGTGCTCTCGACCAGCACCCGGCCGTCGCCGTTGCTGCCAAACCGGCGCAGCACGATCGAGCCGGGGTTGACTTCCTTGCCGTCGTCGTCGAGGCGGGCGGGGAACTGGTCCTCGGGGAACCGGTCGGCTGCCATGCGCACCTTGATGCGGGCGTGCAGCGACACCCCGCCGATGTCGTCGCCGACCCCGGCATCGCTTCCCGCGAAGCGCTGCTCGTGGGCGACAACCGCCTCGTTGAGCGACGCGAACGCCCGGCCCTCGCCGGGCGCGCCGTCGACCACCTCGGTGAGGTAGTAGACGCCGATCACGATGTCCTGGTTCGGCACCGCGATCGGACGACCGTGCGCCGGCGAGAGGATGTTGTGCGCCGACAGCATGAGAATGCGGGCCTCGGCCTGCGCCTCCGATGACAGCGGCAGGTGCACCGCCATCTGGTCGCCGTCGAAGTCGGCGTTGAACGCCGCACACACGAGCGGGTGGATCTGGATCGCCTTGCCCTCGACGAGGACGGGCTCGAACGCCTGGATGCCGAGGCGGTGAAGGGTCGGCGCCCGGTTCAGCAGCACCGGGTGCTCCTTGATGACCTCCTCGAGCACGTCCCACACCTGCGGGCGGGCGCGCTCGACCATGCGCTTGGCCGACTTGATGTTCTGCGCGAACTCGAGGTCAACGAGCCGCTTCATGACGAACGGCTTGAACAGCTCCAGCGCCATCTGCTTGGGCAGACCGCACTGCTGGAGGCGGAGCTGGGGCCCGACCACGATGACCGAACGACCCGAGTAGTCGACCCGCTTCCCCAGCAGGTTCTGGCGGAACCGACCCTGCTTGCCCTTGAGCATGTCGGACAGCGACTTCAGCGCCCGGTTGCCGGGCCCGGTCACGGGACGGCCGCGGCGACCGTTGTCGAACAGCGCGTCGACCGCTTCCTGGAGCATGCGCTTCTCGTTGTTGATGATGATCTCGGGCGCACCGAGGTCGAGGAGTCGCTTCAGGCGGTTGTTGCGGTTGATGACGCGGCGGTACAGGTCGTTGAGGTCGGAGGTCGCGAAGCGGCCACCGTCGAGCTGCACCATCGGGCGCAGGTCGGGCGGGATGACCGGGACGGCGTCGAGCACCATTCCCATCGGCGAGTTGACGATGCGGCCGTCCTCGTCGGTGCGCCGGAACGCCGAGATCACCTTGAGGCGCTTGATCGCCTTGGCCTTGCGCTGGCCGCGGGCGGTGGCGATGACCTCCTTGAGCGAGATCTCCTCGTCGTCGAGGCCGAGGCGGGAGATGAGGTCCTTGATCGCCTCCGCGCCCATCCCGCCGGTGAAGTAGTCCTGGTACCGGTCCTGGAGCTCGCGCCAGACCCGCTCGTCGTCGACGAGCTGCTTGGGGGCGAGGCCCTTGAACGTGTCCCACACCGTCTTGAGGTGCTCGAGCTCGGCCTCGGCGCGGGTGCGGAGCTCCTCGAAGTCCTTGTCACGGGCCTTCTGCGACCGCTCGAGGTCAGCCTTGCGCGGGTTCCCGGTGGACGAGGCCTCCTCGAACCCCTTCACCTCGGCCTCCTGGGCCTCGTCGCGGTCGCGCAGGCGGAGCTCGAGCTCCTTCTCGACGTCGCCCTGCTCGGCCCGGACGTCGGCCTCGAGCTTGGCGAGATCCTTGTGGCGCCGCTCCTCGTCGACCCAGGTGATCAGGTGGGCGGCGAAGTAGATGACCTTCTCGAGGCTCTTGGGCGCGATGTCGAGCAGGTAGCCGAGCCGGCTCGGGACGCCCTTGAAGTACCAGATGTGGGTGACGGGCGCGGCCAGCTCGATGTGGCCCATGCGCTCACGGCGGACCTTCGACCGGGTGACCTCGACACCGCAGCGCTCACAGATGATGCCCTTGAACCGGACGCGCTTGTACTTGCCGCAGTAGCACTCCCAGTCCTTGGTCGGCCCGAAGATCTTCTCGCAGAACAGGCCGTCCTTCTCCGGCTTGAGCGTGCGGTAGTTGATGGTCTCCGGCTTCTTCACCTCGCCGTTCGACCACTGGCGGATCTGGTCCGCGGTGGCGAGCGAGATGGAGAGCTGGTCGGAGTCGTTTACATCAAGCACTTCGCTACTCCTAGAACGCCGGCTCGCGGCGTCGCTCGTCTTCTTCGTCGGTGCCGCGCTCGGGCCGCGACAGGTCGATCCCAAGCGATTCGGTGGTGCGGAAGGCGTCCTCGTCGAGCTCGCGGATCTCGACCTCCTCGCCCGCCTCGTTCATGACGCGGACGTTGAGGCAGAGCGCCTGCATCTCCTTGATGAGCACCTTGAAGCTCTCGGGGATGCCGGGCTCGGGGATGTTCTCGCCCTTGACGATGGCCTCGTAGACCTTCACCCGTCCGAGCACGTCGTCGGACTTGATGGTGAGGATCTCCTGGAGCGCGTAGGACGCGCCGTACGCCTCGAGCGCCCACACCTCCATCTCGCCGAAGCGCTGCCCGCCGAACTGCGCCTTCCCGCCCAGGGGTTGCTGGGTGATCATCGAGTACGGGCCGGTCGAGCGGGCGTGGATCTTGTCGTCGACGAGGTGGGCCAGCTTCAGGATGTAGATCCACCCCGTCGTCACCGGCCGGTCGTAGGGCTCGCCGGTCCGGCCGTCGTAGAGGGTGGCCTTGCCGTCGGTCCCCACCAGCCGCTGGCCGTGGGCGCCGTCCGGGTGCATGTTCTCGAACAGCCGCTCGATGGTCCCGTGCTCGCCCGCCTGGTCGACCTCGTCCCAGTGGGCGCCGTCGAACACCGGGCTCGAGATCCACACCGCCGGCTCGGTGACGGGGCTGGTCTTGCGGCCGTTGGTCGGCGCGGGGCGCTGCGCGTCCCAGCCGTGGCGCGCCGCGTAGCCGAGGTGGGCCTCGAGCACCTGGCCCACGTTCATGCGGGACGGGACGCCGAGGGGGTTGAGGATGATGTCGATGGGCGTGCCGTCGGCGAGGTAGGGCATGTCTTCGACCGGCAGGATCTTGGCGATCACGCCCTTGTTGCCGTGGCGGCCGGCGAGCTTGTCGCCCTCGCTGATCTTGCGCTTCTGGGCCACGTAGACCCGCACGAGCTGGTTGACGCCCGGCGGCAGCTCGTGGCCGTCCTCGCGCGAGAAGACGCGCACGTCGATGACCTTGCCCGTCTCGCCGTGCGGCACCTTGAGCGACGTGTCGCGCACCTCGCGGGCCTTCTCACCGAAGATCGCCCGCAGCAGCCGCTCCTCCGGCGTGAGCTCGGTTTCGCCCTTGGGCGTGACCTTGCCGACGAGGATGTCGCCGGGGCCGACCTCGGCGCCGATGCGGATGATGCCGCGCTCGTCGAGGTCCTTGAGGATGTCCTCGGACAGGTTGGGGATGTCGCGTGTGATCTCCTCGGCACCCAGCTTGGTGTCGCGGGCGTCGATCTCGTGCTCCTCGATGTGGATCGAGGTGAGGACGTCGTCGCGCACGAGGCGCTCGGAGATAACGATGGCGTCCTCGTAGTTGTGGCCCTTCCACGGCATGAACGCGACCAGGAGGTTCTTGCCCAGCGCGAGCTCACCCAGGTGGGTCGAGGGGCCGTCGGCGAGGATCTCGCCCTTGCGGACGTGGTCGCCCGTGCTGACCAGCGGCTTCTGGTTGATGCAGGTGCCCTGGTTGGAGCGGCGGAACTTCAACAGCCGGTGCGTCGTCTTTCCCTTGTTCTGGTAGTCGACCACCAGCGAGTCGCCCGACACCTCGACGATCGTGCCGGGACCCTCGGCGACGATGATGTCGCCGGCATCATGGGCGGCGCGAGCCTCGACACCGGTGCCGATGAACGGAGCGGTCGCCCGCAGCAGCGGCACCGCCTGGCGCTGCATGTTGGCGCCCATGAGCGCGCGGTTGGCGTCGTCGTGCTCGAGGAACGGGATGAGCGACGTGGCCACCGAAACGATCTGCTTCGGCGACACGTCCATGTAGTCGACCTCGGTGGGCGTCACGTAGGCGACCTCGCCCCGCCGGGACCGCACCAGGACGCGCTCGTCGAGGAACCGGCCCCGCTCGTCAATGTTGGCGTTGGCCTGGGCGATGACGTAGCGGTCCTCGTCGTCGGCGGCGAGGTACTCGATGTTCTCGGTGGCGACACCGTCGGTGACCTTGCGGTAGGGCGTCTCGATGAACCCGAACCGGTTGATGCGGGCATACGTCGACAGGTAGCCGATCAGGCCGATGTTCGGGCCCTCCGGCGTCTCGATCGGGCACATCCGGCCGTAGTGGCTGGGGTGCACGTCGCGGACCTCGAACCCGGCGCGCTCACGCGACAGGCCGCCCGGCCCGAGCGCCGACAGGCGGCGCTTGTGGGTGAGACCGGCCAGCGGGTTGGTCTGGTCCATGAACTGGCTCAGCTGGCTCGACCCGAAGAACTCCTTGATCGCCGCGACCACCGGCCGGATGTTGATGAGTGTCTGGGGCGTGATCGCCTCGACGTCCTGGGTGGTCATGCGCTCGCGCACGACCCGCTCCATGCGCGACAGGCCGACCCGCACCTGGTTCTGGATCAGCTCGCCGACCGAGCGCACCCGGCGGTTGCCGAAGTGGTCGATGTCGTCGGGGTAGTAGTCGGGGTCGTTGTTGTGCAGCTTCACCAGGTACGAGACCGTGGCGAGGATGTCGGCCTTGGCGAGGGTGAACTCCTTGGGCGCCGGCGGCTTGAGGTCGAAGCGCTCGAGGCCGAGCAGCGGGTACTCGTCGCTGAGCTTCTTCGAGACCTTGTGCCGGCCGACCTTGGCCATGTCGTAGCGCTTGGGGTTGAAGAAGAGGTTCTCGAGCAGGGTGCGGGCGGAGTCGGGCGTGGGCGGCTCACCCGGACGCAGCTTGCGGTAGATGTCGATGAACGCAGCCTCGGACCCCTCGGTGTGGTCCTTCTCGAGGGTGTTGCGGATCGACTCGTAGGGGTTGCCCTGCTTGTCGAGGATGAGCTCGATGAGCTCCTCGGGGGTCTCACCGAACCCGAGCGCCTTGAGCAGTACCGTGACCGGCTGCTTGCGCTTGCGGTCGATGCGGACGTAGACGATGTCCTTCTTGTCGACCTCGAACTCCAGCCAGGCGCCGCGGCCGGGGATCATCTTGGCGTCGATGATGTCCTTCTCCGGCGACGTCTTGTCGGGCTTGATGTCGAAGTAGACGCCGGGAGAGCGGACGAGCTGCGACACGACGATGCGCTCGGTCCCGTTGATGATGAACGTGCCCCGGCCGGTCATCATCGGGAAGTCCCCCATGAAGACCGTCTGCTCCTTGATCTCGCCGGTGGTGGCGTTCATGAAGCGGGCGGTGACGAACAGCGGGCGGGCGAAGGTCATGTCCCGCTCCCGGCACTCCTCCTCGGTGTGCTTGGGCGGGTCGAAGACGTGGTCGGCCAACTCGAGTTTGAGCTGACCGGTGAAGTCCTCGATCGGGGAGATGTCGCGCAGGACCTCGGCGACACCTTCCTCCAGGAACCACTCGAACGACTGCCGCTGGACGGCGATCAGGTCGGGCAGTTCGAGGACCTGGCGGAGCTTTCCGAACGAAAGACGTTCCCGGGACGCGAGTCGAGCCAACTCAGTACTCCTTCTTCGCGGGTCGCTTCGCTCCACCGTCCCGCCCGTCCGGGCACGGCTCCGCTGCGCTTCGGCACGCCCAAGGGCGCGCGAGGACCAGAGCCAAATTGTTCAGCTGAGGCACCAGGGCGCAGACACGGCTACCTGCAAGGATAGCGCCGAGCTAGCCCGCTCGCAAGAACGCGTCTATTAGGCCGCCCTGGCGGGACGGACCCGAGCAGGATACGACGCGCTCCCCGCGGGGTCAAGGGTTGCTCGCCCTCGACGCCCCGCGTTTTCCCAGGTCAGGGCGCTTATTTGAGCTCGACCGACGCGCCGACCGCTTCGAGCTGGGCCTTGGCCTTCTCGGCGTCCTCCTTGGACGCGTTCTCGAGGACGGGCTTGGGCGCGCTCTCGACGAGGTCCTTGGCCTCCTTCAGCCCGAGACTGGTGAGCGAGCGGACCTCCTTGATGACCTTGATCTTCTCGCCGCCGGCGTCGGTGAGGACGACGTCGAACTCGTCCTTCTCCTCGGCCCCGGCGGCTCCGCCGTCACCGGCAGCGGCCGGCGCGGCGACGGCCACGGGGGCGGCCGCGGTGACGTCGAACTCCTCTTCGAACGCCTTGAGGAACTCGTTGAGCTCGAGGACGGTCATCTCCTTGAAGACGTCCAGCAGCTCCGTGGTGCTCATCTTCGCCATTACTCGCTCTCCTTCTTCTCGATCAGACCCGACATCGCGTACGCGAAGTTGCGGGTGAACGCCTGGAACAGGCCCGCCGCCTTGGTCAGCGGAGCCTGGAAGCCGCCCGCCATCCGGGCCAGCAACACCTCACGGGGGGGCACCTCGGCCAGCTCGTCGAGCTCGGCGGCGCTGAGGAAGCGCGGTCCCATGAGCCCGCCCTTCACCACCAGCTCCGGGTGGGTGCGCCCGAAGTCCTTGAGTGCCTTCGCCGCCAGCACCGCGTCGCCGCGCACGAACGCGAAGGCGATCGGCCCCTCGAGCAGCGGCAGCAGATCGGTGAGCCCGGCGGCCTCGACCGCCCGGCGGGCCAGCGAGATCTTGAACACCTTGTACTCGGTGTCGGCGGGGCGCAGCGAGCCCCGGAGCTCGGCGAGCGCGGGCACGCTGAGGCCGCGGTACTCGGTGAGCAGGGCCGCGTCAGCCTCGCTCAGCTTGTTCCGGATCTCCTCGACGACCGCGGTCTTCTCTGGCCTCGGCATCCTCTACCGCCTCGCTCGCTCGCTCGGACGCCAAGTTCTGTGTCGCGTCATTGTTTCCGCCATAACAAATCGGGACGCCCTGACACGCGAGGACGTCCCGATGGCATCGGAAGTCGCCTCGTCCGGCGGAGCCGACCCTTTCGAGTCGGGCTCCATTACCTCTTCCGAGACCGGAGGTCTGTGGCGCAAGTTCGGTTGCGGCGTGTCAACCTACTACGCGTGCCCACGACCGGCGACCTCGGATTCGTGCTGATCCCGGGCGCGGGGCTCGGCACCTGGCTCTGGGACCCGGTCGTCCCCCATCTCGAAGGGCCAGGGCTTCCGGTGCCGATCCCCGGGCGCGGGGTGTCGACCGCCGAGCGGCGGGCCCTCACGCTCGGCGCCGCCGCCGACGAGATCGCCGGCGCGGCGCGGACGTGGGAGCCGGAACGATTGGTGCTGGTCGGGCACTCGCTGGGCGGCGTACTGGTGCCCGAGGTCGCCCGCCGGCTGTCGGATCGAGTGGCGGGTCTCGCGTTCGTCGGCGCGCTGGTGCCGGGCGAGGACGAACGAGGCTTCGATCTGCAAACGCCGTTCCAGCAGATGTTCATCCGGTTGCTCGGGCTCGTTCGCCCCCGCGGCGCGAAGCCGCCCGCGTCGGCGCTGCGCAAGGAGCTTTGCAACGACCTCGACGAGGCGACGACCGCTTCCGTCGTCGAGCACTTCGAGCCCGTTCCCGAGGCACCCCGCCTGTATCGGGATCGGGTGACGTGGGCGGGGGTGCCCGACGTCCCTCGTCGATACGTTCAGCTGCTCCGGGACCAGAGCGTCCCGCCCGAGCGCCAGGCGCGCATGGCGGCCGCCATTGAAGCCGAGATGGTGACGCTGGACACCGGCCACCTGCCGATGCTGAGCCGGCCGGCGGATCTCGCCGCCATCCTCAACGAAGTGGCGGGCGACTAGCTAGGACGCGGCGGCGGTGGCGCGCTCGGCGCCGGGCGCGACGCTGGCAGGGTCGATGTTGATGCCCGGGCCCATCGTCGTGGAAACGGTGACACCCTGGATGTAGCGACCCTTGGATGCCGCGGGCTTGGCCCGCAGGATCTCGTCCAGCACCGCCTGGTAGTTGGCGGCGAGGGCGGCAGCGTCGAAGCTCACCTTTCCGATCGGGACGTGCACGTTGCCGTGCCGGTCGGTGCGGTACTCGACCTTGCCCGCCTTGAACTCCTCGACCGCCTTCTTGATGTCGGCGGTGACGGTGCCGGTCTTGGGGTTCGGCATGAGGCCCCGGGGACCCAGCACGCGGCCGAGCTTGCCGACTTTGCCCATGAGGTCGGGAGTGGCGATGGCCACGTCGAAGTCGAGGAACCCGCCCTCGACCCGGGCGATGAGGTCGTCGGCACCGACGAAATCGGCGCCCGCCTCCTCGGCGGCGCGGGCCTGGTCGCCGTCGGCGAACACCGCCACCCGCACGGCCTTACCGGTGCCATGCGGGAGCGAGACCGTGCCCCGGATCATCTGGTCGGCCTTGCGGGGGTCGATCCCGAGACGCCAGGCGACCTCGACGGTCTCGTCGAAGCTACGGGTCGGGAACTGCTTAACCAGCTCGAACGCCTCCTCGACCGAGTACAGCTTCTCTGGGTCGTACTTGCGGGTGGCATCGACGTACTTCTTGCCGTGGCGGGTCATCCCACCACCTCGATCCCCATCGAGCGGGCGGTGCCGGCGATCTGGGCCACCGCGCCCTCGAGGTCGATCGCGTTGAGGTCGGGTCGCTTGGTCTCGGCGATCTGACGGAGCTGGTCGCGGGTGACGCTGCCGACCTTCTCGGTGCGCGAGTTCTGGGCGCCCTTCTCGACCCCGGCGGCCTGGCGGAGGAGGAACGCGGCGGGCGGGGTCTTGGTGACGAACGTGAACGACCGGTCCTCGTAGATCGAGATCTCGGCCGGGATCACCATTCCCCGCTGTGACTCGGTGGCGGCGTTGTAGGCCTTGCAGAAGTCCATGATGTTGATGCCGTGGGGCCCCAGCGCGGTACCCACCGGCGGCGCCGGCGTCGCCTGTCCGGCCTGGATGTGGATCTTCACCGTCGCAGCCAGCTTCTTCTTCGCCATCTTTCTTTATTGCTCCACTCGCTGCGGCGCAGGGTACCTGCGCCGCGGGCGCTCGCTCCGCGTGCTCCGCTGCGGGCGGGGGCTTTCGCCGCCGCCCTCGCTCCGCGCTCGGTACCTCATCAGAGTTTTGCCACTTGGCCGAACTCGAGCTCGACCGGGGTCTCCCGGCCGAAGATGTTCACGAGCACCTTGAGCTTGGACCGGTCGACGTCGATCTCGCTGATGGCGCCGTTGAAGTCGGCGAACGGGCCCGCGACCACCCGAACCTGCTCGCCGGTCTCGAACTCGAGCCGGGGGCGGGCCTTCTTCTCGGGGGCGCCGGGCTCGGGCTTGCCGACGCCGAGGATGTCTTCCACCTCGCGGCGCGACAGCGGGGTGGGCTTGGCGCCGCTCCCGACGAAGCCGGTCACGCCGGGCGTGTTGCGCACGACGTACCAGGAGTCGTCATGGAGGTCCATGCGCACGAGCAGGTAGCCGGGGAAGACCTTCTTCTGCACGACGACCTTGCGGCCCTGCTTGAACTCGATGACGTCTTCCATCGGGATGACGACCTCGAAGATCTGCTCCTCGACGTTCATGGAGCGCACCCGGCTGGCCAGGTTCTGCTTCACCTTGTTCTCGTAGCCGGCGTAGGTGTGCACCACGAACCAGTCGCCGGTGCGGTCGTACGGGCTGGGCTCGGGCGGGCGGTCGGGCTCGTCCTCGACAACGTCGATGAGCTCGGCCGACTCGAGCGACGGCTCCGCCGCGCGAGCCTCGACCTCCACGACGATCTCTTCCTCGACCTCGGGCTCGGTGGTCGCGGCGAGGATCGCTTCGGCTTCGGCGACGACCTCGGCCGCTTCGGCCGCGGTCTCGCGATCAGTGGCGTCGGACCCGAAGATGGCCTGGACCGCCGCTTGGTCCTCGTCGGGCGGTGAGTCGTCGGCCGCAGGCTCCTCGGCCGCAGGCTCCTCGGCCGCAGGCTCCTCCTCTACTGCTCCGCTCGCCTCCGGCGCCGGGCCATCCGTATCAGGGCTGGCCGACGCCGGCCCTCCGGGCCCCTCGCTCCGGGGGGTGTCGGGCTCGGTCGATTCGGGCTGCTCGTCGTCGGGGGGGAAGGTCGTCATCACTCGAAGAGGAAGAGGACAAGCTTGGCGGAGCCGTAGTCGAACCCGAAGATGAGCGACGTCATCACGATCACTGCGATCAGCACGATGATCGTGGAGTTGACCACCTCGCGCCGGGTGGGCCACGCGACCTTGCGTAGCTCGCTGCGCACCTCCGAGAGGTACGCCCGGAGGCCGACCCGCTGCTTCTGCTGGGGCGCGGCCTGCTGGCGCCGCTGCTCGGGCGGGCGCGGCCGGTCACCACCCTGGCGCTGCATGAGGCGCTTGGTCTGTCGGTTCACGTCACCGCCTCGAGTTCGGATCGATCAGCAGGGCAGGAGGGACTCGAACCCCCAACCGCCGGTTTTGGAGACCGGTGCTCTGCCAGTTGAGCTACTGCCCTCCGGGCGCGGGGTCCGGGCCCATTCAGGGTAGCAGGAGGGTTCTGAAGCTCAGCTGGCG
>JACDBD010000343.1 GCA_013695115.1 Actinomycetota bacterium
CCGCCGCGACGATCGCTCCTGAGAGTTCCGGGCTGACAAACATCTTTGAGGAAGTCCTACGCAACGTCGTTGACCATCTCAGTGTGGCACCTCAAGGTTCAGTCGAGATCACGCTGGAGATCAATGCCAAGTCGAGTGGATTCGACGACCGAGTGCGCCGTGTCGTCAGCGAGAACTCAAAACAGCTTGGGGCTAAGAGCGGGGAGTTCGAATAGTGCGCCGCCTCTTCCTCTGAGGGTCGTTCTACACGCCCGAGATCCATGGCGACGATCAGGTCGCGAACATCTTGATCGGTGACTGACATCGAAGGTCGCCTTAGCGCTTCGGAGTCGGACTCCTCAGCTCTGGAGCGCCTCCGTAACGTACCTAACTGTATCCTTGGGGCTCCCGATCGCGCTCGTCGCGCTGGCGATCGTCTCCACGACCCTCCACCTTCCCTACCGGCGTATCCCCCACGCGATCGACTTCGCCGGCGCCGCCCTCCTTACCGGCGCGCTCACAAGCGGCGTCGTGCTGATCAGCGCGGGCGGCGAAGACCTGGGGTGGGCGTCGCCGGCGAGCTTCGCCCTCGGCGCGAGCGCGCTCGTGCCCGGGGTGTTGTTCGTGGCCCGCCAACGGCGCGCCCCCGAGCCGGTGGTTCCGCTGCGGTTGTTCGCCGACCGGGTCGTGCGGGTGGTGCTCGCGCTCAACCTCACCAGCGGGATCCTGCTGTTCTGCGGGATCTTCTTCCTCCCCGTCTTCCTCCAGGAGGTGGCGGGGGTGAGCCCGCTCGTGTCGGGGCTGCTGCTCGCGCCGACGATGTTCGGCGCCGCCTTCGGCACGCTGGTGGCGGGCCACCGGGTGGAGCGGGTGGGCCGCTACCGCCACTGGCCGATCGCGGGCTCGGTGCTCATGACGATCGGCATGCTGCTGCTGGCCACGCTGGGCGTCTCGACCCCGGCGGCGCTCGCCATCGCCTACGGCGGCGTGCTCGGGCTCGGGGTGGGGTTCGTGATGCAGACGTCGCTGCTCGCGCTCCAGAACAGCGTCGAGCACCGCGACCTCGGCATCGCCACGTCGACCGCGCTGCTGTTCCGGATCCTCGGCGGCGCCATCGGCCCGTCCGTCTTCGGGGCGGTGCTGAATGCGGGGCTGGCCGACCGGGTGCCGCGCACCACGGCGGTGTTCGCCGACGCGCTCCCGGCGGTATTCCTCACCGCGGTGCCGGTCGGCCTGCTCTCGATCGTGGTCGCGCTCCGGCTCCAGGAACGCCCGCTACGCGAGCACGCCCACTTCGGCCCGGACACGCTCGCGGCCGCCCCCGTCGTGGTGGAGGACTAAAAGCGGCCGCAGCTACATCTGCTGGGCGATCAACGCGGCGTAGGCGGCGGCGCCCTCGGGCTCGAGGTGGACACCGTCCTCGATGAAGTACTCGGGATGCTGAGCCGCGATTGCCTTCCAGTCGAGCAGGACGGCGTTGGGATAGTTCGGCACGCTCGCCGCGAGCAGCGCGTTC
Organism: Actinomycetota bacterium; assembly: GCA_013695115.1. GTDB lineage: Bacteria > Actinomycetota > Acidimicrobiia > IMCC26256 > JACDBD01 > JBPCMN01. Next base: position 1,496 of record JACDBD010000343.1, read on the forward strand.
ACCGGCGCCTCCCAGGGACGGGGCACGGCGGCGTTGACGATGATGACGCGCGGCACCGACGCCAGGATCCGCATCAGCTCGTCGAACTGCTCGGGCCGGATGACGCCGTTGGTGCCGAGATGCACGACGACCCGGTCGCCGAGCTGGCCAGCGGCCGCCAGGAGCCCGGCGACCTTGACCGCGTCCGCGGCCTGGCGACTGACGGCGGCGTCGAGTTGGAGCAGCGGACCGAAGGTGGCGCTGAGCGCGCCCTGCGAGCCCAGCATCACCGAGTCGCCGATCGCAGTGATCTTGGTGGCAGGTGGCAGCGTCGTCGCGGGTGCGGCCGTCGTGGCGGGGGCTGCGGTCGTGTCGGTGGGGGCGGGAACGGTGATTTCGGCCGCGGGTGCTGTAGTGGTGGTCACGTCGATATGCACCGCGTCGGCCTCGAGACCGGACGGCCGGGGCGCGGGCGTTGCCGCCGCCATCCCGGCGACCAGCAGGGCGGCGCCGGCGGTGACGCCGGTCCCGACAAGCGCGAGGCGAACCCGCGCCCGGCGACGGTGCACTGCCCGTCGGG
>JACDBD010000366.1 GCA_013695115.1 Actinomycetota bacterium
GTGACGATCTGCCGGTCCTTGGGGAGTTCCGCCTGGCGCGCCTGCACCTCCTTCATGGGCACGAACACGGCGGCGGGCGCATGACCGGCGGCCCACTCGTCGGGCTCGCGCACGTCGAGAAGCAGCGCACCGTCCTCGACCAGCTTCTGGCCAGCGTCGGGATCGACCTGGGGAACGTTGCGCGCGGGCATGGCGTCTCCTTGGTCGTGGTCGAGGGGATGATCGTCGAGCGGGAGCCCCGCCGCCCGCCACGCCTCGAACCCACCCAGCAGGTCGGAGACGTCGGCGAACCCGGAGGCCGTGAGGACGCTGGCGGCGATCGCCGAGCGGTAGCCGCTCGCGCAGTACGCGACCGTCGGCCGCTCGGGATCGAGCCGGTCGAGCGCGTCGACGAGCGCGGGGAGGGGGGCCGTCACCGCACCGGGCAGAACGCCGCCGGCGGTCTCGCCCGGGTTGCGCACGTCGACGAGCTGGAGCTCGGGGGTGTTGCCGCGCCGCTCGGCCAGCTGCTCGATGGTGACCCGTGAGCTGCGCTCGACCGCCTCGGGACAGTCGAGGAACGCGTGCAGCGGCTCGGCCAGCGCGCCCACGACCCGGTCGAAGCCGATGCGTCCGAGCCGGACCTTGGCCTCGAGCTCGCGGCCGGGATCGGTCACCAGCACGATCGACCGGGACGGGCCCAGCACGTCGCCGACGTACTCGGCGAACCGTCCCTGGAGCCCGACGTTGACCGCGCCCTGGAGGTGGCCGGCGGCGAAGTCCATCGGCTCGCGGGTGTCGAGCACGACGCCGCCGTCGTACTGCACCGTGATGACCTCGTCGAGCGACAGCGGCACCGGCGGCGTCTCCTCGTCGAGCAGCGGATGGGTTTGACGATTGGCCTGGGCGTCGAACGCGAAGTACTGCGGCCGCAGCGGCTGGCCCTCGGTCACCAGTGCGACGAACTCGCTCTCGCTCATCGGCGCGAGCGCGTAGTTCACGCGGCGTTGCTCGCCGATCGTGCTCTGGGTCTCGGTCGAGAGCTTCTTCCCGCATGCGGATCCGGCTCCGTGCGCGGGGAAGACCCGGGTGGCGTCGGGCAGCGTCAGCAGCTGCGTGTGCAGCGACCGGTACAGCCGGCCGGCGAGGTCCTCGGGCGACGCCCCCGCCGCCGCCAGCAGGTCGGGTCGGCCCACGTCCCCGATGAACAGCGTGTCGCCGGTGAGCACCCCGTAGGGCGTCTCGTCGTCCGCGTGCTCACGGACGACCACGCTGATCGACTCGGGAGTGTGGCCAGGGGTGGCCCGGACCTCGAGGTCGACCTCGCCCAGGCTCAGGTGGTTGCCGTCGGCGAGCCGCTCGATCTGGAAGTCGACATCGGCGCCGCCGCCGTACGAGATGGTCGCGCCCGTCCGAGCCGCCAGCTCGAGATGACCGCTGAGGAAGTCGGCGTGCACGTGCGTCTCGATCACCCGCTCGATCGTCAACCCGGCGGCGTCGGCGTCGCGCAGGTAGCGGCCGACGTCGCGTTGGGGGTCGACCACGACCGCCCGACCGGTGGTCTCGTCACCGATGAGGTACGACGCGTGCGACAGGCAGTCGAGGTAGTACTGGGTGAAGATCAACGCCGACATCCTCGCACCGGTGCCGTCACCGCGACGCCGGCCCGGAGACGGCCACCGCCGGCACCGCGGGGTAGCCCTCGGGCAGGAACAGAACCCCGTCGACGATCGCGTAATACACCTGCCACTGGTAGTAGCCGCGGTAGGCACGCTCGTCGGCGCCGATGAGCCCGGCGTAGCTCTGGATCGTGCGCACGTAGTGGTCGCTGTTGTTGTACGAGAAGAGCGCCCGGTCCATGTTCTCGGGTCCTCCCGACGCGTCGAGGTAGCGACCGGCGGCGAGGATCGCGTCGCGGTTGTCGTTGATGTCTCCCACTCCGAAGGCCTCCCAGGTGCTCGGAATGAACTGCATCGGGCCCGGCGCGCCCGAGGAGCTGTTGCCGCGGATGCGACCCAGGCGCGTCTCCACCAGGTGGATGGCCGCGAGGTACTGCCACGGGATGCCCGACGCCGCCTCGGCCTCCCGGTAGTAGCCGATCAGCACCTCCGGGGGCAGGGGGGCCTGGATGCGCCAGTCGGGCAGCATCGGTTGGGGCTGGTTGAGGATCGCCACCGCGGTGACCGCGTCGACGTTGGCGGTGACGACCAACGCCAGCTCCGGCGGCACCGCCGCCAGCACCTCCGTCCGCCATTCGGGATGCGCCGACAGGGCCCGGTAGGCGTTCTGCTGCTCCCAGCCGAGGACCCGCAGCTGCTCGGGCGTCGGGCCGTCGCTGCGCAGGGCCGGTTCCACCCGGAGGATCGTCGCCGCGACCTCGGACGGGCTCGCCGGGAGCTCGAGGTCGTCGGGACTGTCGACGGCCGGCATGGTCGTGGTCGTGGTCGTGGTCGTGGTCGTGGTGGTTGCACCCGATGACGGGGGAACCCTCGTCGGTGCGCGAGTAGGGGTGGCGTCCCCCTCGCCGCTACCGCCACCGCAGCCGGCCGCGACGAGCACGAGCAGCACGAGGGGGAGAAGAACGACCGGGCGGCGCCGCATGCTCAGCCCGGGTCGCCCGCCCCGAGCGGGGTCACCGAGAACGCTGCCAGCACGGCCGCCTCCTTCGAGCTGGATGTTCCCCCTGACCCGGGGCGACCCACCTGCTCCCATGCCCTCCATTGATACAACGACGAGCAGTGTCCCTTCGAGCGGTGTAGTGGTGTAACTGACGGGCCCACCCACTCCCGGGATCCCTGAGCCTTTGCCCCGGTTTGACCGGCGGCTGAAGTGGGCTTAGGGGTCCTGCCGACGCGCGCCGCTCCCCGGCGGTGGCGCAGCGGGCGGATACATCCCGGGCGGATTGCTGTGATAGAGGCGACGTGGTCGCCTGGAGGATGGGAGAGCTTATGGAACGCGCAACCGGTCGTCGATCGGCGCGCCGCGCACTCGTCGCGGTGCTGCTCGGCACCGTCATCGGAGTGCTCGGGTTCGTCAGTTATGGCGCGGCCGGGCAGGGCGGGAATGAAGACTGTCCTGCGGGCACCACCCAAGTTGCCAAGTTCAATTGGGACGGGACGACGTACGTGGAAGAGGGTGGTCCTGGCCCCGTGACGATCACCAATGGCACCGCCACCGGCGGCGACTTCACCTCGACGGTCTTCATCCGGGTCGTCATCGTGAAGGGAGGCTCGGGCCCCATCGCTACGAAGACGATCGAGGTGAACGGCTTCTCGGGCAGTTTCGATAACTCCGGTCTGTTGAACGCGGGAGGCAACGTGCCGGACGTATCGAACGTGAAGTTCTGCACCGGCGAGGCGCCGACGACAACGACGACGCCGACGACAACGACGAGGCCGACGACTGCGGGGGCACCGGCCCCAGCCGCGCGGCCGGTGGGGGCCCAGCCGGTCCTTACCGGCTAGAGCGCCGTCAGTGGTCCTAGGCGGGGAGCCCCAGCTCCCCGCCTGAAGGACTCGGTGCCGCCTACATCATCGTCCAGGGCCGGCTCGACGGGCGCGACCCAAGCTCAGCGCCGGGCCCGTTGACGCCGACGACGAGTGAGTGAGATTCACGTGACGACCGCGCTCCCTGCTCAGGCGCCCTCGATGCGCTCGGAGGCGATGGAACGCAGCAGCGCGTAATTGGCCTTGCCCGCGGCCGAGCGCTGCAGGTCGTCGACGAGCAGGAATCGCTTCGGTCGCTTGTAACCGGCGGTGCGCTCCTTGCAGAAGGCACCCAGCTTCTCCTCGTCGAGCGCGTCACCGTCGGTCGCCTGCACGAGCGCGACCACCATCTCGCCGAAGCGCTCGTCGGGGACGCCGACGACCACGCAGTCGTGGACGCCCGGGTGCCGGCGCAGGAGCAGCTCGACCTCCTCGGGGTACACCTTCTCGCCGCCGGTGTTGATGCAGGCCGAACCCCGCCCCAAGAGGCGGATGGTGCCATCGGCGTCGACCGACGCGTAGTCGCCGGGAATGGAGTAGCGCACGTCGGCGACGGTGCGGAAGGTGGCGGCGGTCTTGTCCGAGTCCTTCCAGTAGCCGAGCGGGATGCGGCCGCCTACCCCCACCAGGCCGACCTCGTCTGAGCCCGGCGTCACCTCGCGATCGGTGTGCTCGTCGAACACCTTCACCTTCTCGCTCACCGCGAAGCGGGCCGGTTTGATGTCGTCCGACGCCCGCGACGCGGTGCGGGTCATCATCCCTTCCGACGCACCCAGCGAGTCGATGAGCGTGACGTGGCCGACGTGCTCGAGCAGCCCCTGTTTGGTTTCGGGACTCCAGGTCACCCCCGAGCTCGTGATCGCTTGGAGCGCTGACAGATCCCAGCGCGACGGCTCGGCGTCGAGCGCGCCGAGCAGCGGCCGGGCGAAGACGTCGCCGACGATGGTCAGGACCTGGACCGCGTTGCGTTCGACTTCGCTCCACACCCGGACGGGATCGAGGCCGGGCCCGTCGATCAGCACCACGGTGCCGCCACCGGCCAGGGTCGAGAGCGCGATGAACAGGCCGGTCCCGTGCATGAGCGGGCACGCCGGAAGGCAGGTGCCGGTGCGCTTGCCCGCCCGCGCCGCCGCGATCGGGTCGGGCGGCTCGGTGCCGGGCCGCCCCATCTGCCACAGCGCGACGTAGAGGTCGTCGTTGCGCCACATCACGCCCTTGGGCATCCCGGTCGTGCCGCCGGTGTAGAGGAAGATGAGGTCGTCGCCCTCCGGCGGGCGTCGCTGCCACTCTCCCGACGGCGGCGCGGCAACGAGGGCGGCCTCGTAGGGCTGGCCAACCTCGAGGATCAGCGGCGGGTCGGCGAGGCTGTCGACGGCTTCGCGCACGATGTCGGTGCGCTCGGCGCCGTGCACGACGGCGCGGGCATCGGAGTTGTCGAGCACGTAGCGCACCTCGGGGGCGAGGTAGCGGTAGTTGACGTTGACCGGCACGCAGCCCAGGTCGAGGGCGGCGAAGAACGTTTCGAGATACTCGGGCCGGTTGACGAGATCGATCGCAACCTTGTCGCCCGCCCGCAGACCGGAGTCATGGAGATACGAAGCGAGGCGCGCCGCCCGTTCGTCGAACTCGCCGAAGGTCAGTCGCCGCTCGCCGCACACGAGCGCGGCCCGCTCGGGCGCGACCTCGGCGATGCCGTGCCAGACGGCGGCGAAGTTCCAGCCCGACACGGGAGGACCGTGTCAGCGGGCGAGCACTGGACTCATGCGCCGATGTTACCGAGCGATCACGCCACTGAGCCCAGGCGCGGGGTTCCATCGTGTCGGCGTCAGGGTGGGATGATCGGGTGGTGGCCCACCTGAACGGAGCGGCCGTCGAGGTCGATGGCCTGGTCAAACGGTTCGGCGACTTCACCGCCGTCGACGGCATCTCGTTCTCGGTGGAGCCCGGCGAGCTGTTCGGCTTCCTCGGTCCCAACGGCGCCGGCAAGACCACCACGATCTCGATCCTCTGCACCCTGCTCCACCTGACCGAGGGGAACGCCCGCGTCGCCGGCCACGACGTGGGGCGCGACCCCAACGGCGTGCGCGGCTCCATCGGGCTGGTGTTCCAGGAGATCACGCTGGACAACTACCTGACCGGCGCCGAGAACCTCCGCTTCCACGGCGTGCTCTACGGACTGCCGCGCTCGGAGGTGAAGGCCCGCATGGGGCCTCTGCTCGACATGGTCGGGCTCACCGACTGGGCCAAGCACCAGGTGCGCTTCTACTCGGGTGGCATGCAGCGCCGCCTCGAGATCGCCCGGGGCCTGCTGCACATGCCCCGCGTCCTCTTCCTCGACGAGCCCACCATCGGGCTCGATCCTCAGACCCGGGTCCACATCTGGGACTACGTCGACCAGCTGCGCGCCCGTGAGGACGTGACCATGTTCCTCACCACCCACTACATGGACGAAGCCGAGCGCTGCGACCGCATCGCCATCATCGACCAGGGCCGCATCGTCGCCATCGACTCGCCCCGCGCGCTGAAGGCCTCGGTCGGTAAGGACACCGTGACCGTCGCCACCGCCGACGACGCCAAGGCCCGAACCGAGATCGCCCGCGGCCTCGGGATCGAGGGCGAGCTCGGCGACGACGGGCTGCGCCTGCGGGTCGAGGAGGGCGAGGCGTTCGTTCCCCGGCTGTTCGACCACCTCACCGTGGGCGTCCATTCGATCAACGTGCGTCGCCCCAGCCTCGACGACGTGTTCATCAAGTACACCGGCCGCGACATGCGCGACGCCGAGGCGAGCGTGAGCGAGCAGATGAGCTCCAACGCCATGGTGCGGGCGTTCCGCAAGACCTGATGGCCACGACCGAGCGCGACCGACCGATGGTCTCGGAGTCCGGCTCCCCGACGGACGCGCGACCTCGCCGCGAGGGCCGCCTCGCCCGCAACCTCAGCACGATCGGCATGGTGTGGCAGCGGGAGATGATCCGGTTCATCCGCATGCCGTCGCGGATCGTGTCGGGTCTCGCCCAACCGGTGCTGTTCCTGTTCGTACTGGGCGCGGGCATCAAGCCACTGGTCGAAGGGCGCGCCACCGGCGGAGTCGACTACCAGGAGTTCATCTTCCCCGGCGTGATCGCGATGTCGGTGCTGTTCTCCAGCCTCTTCTCCGCCATCTCGATCGTGTGGGACCGCGAGTTCGGGTTCCTGCGCGAGATGCTCGTCGCGCCGGTGTCGAGGACGGGCCTCGTGCTCGGCAAGGCCGTCGGCAGCGGCACCGTGGCGGTCATGCAGGGGCTCGTCCTGCTCGTGGCCGCGCCCATCGTGGGCGTGAGCCTGGATGCGCTCGAGTTCATCGAGATGTTCGGGCTCCTGCTCCTCCTCGCGTTCGCGCTCAACGCCTTCGGCATCGTCATCGCCAGCCGCATGCAGCGGATGGAGTCGTTCCAGATGGTGATGAGCCTGATCATCAACCCGATGCTGTTCCTGTCGGGCGCGATCTTCCCGACCGAGGGCCTGCCCACCTGGCTGGCGGTCGCGACCCGCCTCAACCCCGCGACCTACGGCGTCGACCCCATCCGGCGCGTCATCCTCCACGACGACGCCTCCCCGCTCACCTACGGCGACTGGGTCGTCCCGATCTGGCTCGAGGTGCTCATCGTGTTCACGCTCGGAACAGTCATGTTGGCGATCGCGGTTCGGAGCTTCAGCAAGACCGAATAGTCGGCGAATGCGACGAAGTGGGGCCCGATCCGCGGGTTGCCCCCGGTCGTCCTCTCTCGTCGCGGGGCTCGCCCGGCCCGGTCTTCTTCCTCCATTGTGGCCCCTGGGGCTAATGTGACGGCGGGTCGGTGAGCGCAAATGCGCTCCCCCCTCTGAGTTCCGGCCCCGTTGGGGGCATCACGCAATGACCACAACCACCCGGGCCCCCGCCGCGACGCCCCTCCGCTACGTCCCCGCCCTCGACGGGCTGCGGGCGGTCGCGGTCGGCGCGGTTCTCCTGTACCACTCCGACCTCTCCGGGTTCCGGGGCGGCTTCCTCGGCGTCGACGTCTTCTTCGTCCTCAGCGGCTACCTGATCACCAGCATCCTGCTCTCGGGTCGGCGCAAGGGCGGCTCGCTCGGGTTGCGCGAGTTCTGGCTCGCCCGGGCCCGCCGCCTGCTCCCGGCGCTGTTCCTGATGCTCGGCGTCACCTGCGCGTACACCGCGATCTTCCTGCCCCACGAGGCGGCCAACCTGCGCGACGACGCGCTGGCGGCGCTCGGGTACGTGACCAACTGGCATCTCGTCTTCGGCGGCCAGTCGTACTTCGAGTCCACCGGCCGGCCGTCGATGGTGCAGCACCTGTGGTCACTCGCGGTCGAGGAGCAGTTCTACCTGCTGTGGCCGCTGCTGCTCGGCGGCGCGCTCATGATCTTTCGTCGTCGCACCGGACGCGTCGCCGCCGCGGTGATGGTCGGCGCCGGCCTCTCCACCTTGCTCATGGCGACGCTCTACGACCCCGCCACCGATCCGTCGCGCGTCTACTACGGCACCGACACCCACGCGATGGGCCTGCTCGTCGGGGCCGCGCTCGCGCTGGTGTGGCCCGTCTGGCGCCTGAGCTGGAAGGCGGGGGTGGGCGCGCGCCCGTTGCTCGACCTGACCGGGGTCGTCGCCCTGGTCGGGGTCGTCTGGTGCTTCGTCAACGTGAGCGAGTTCGATCCTGGCCTGTACCGCGGTGGCTACCTGTTGTTCGCGCTCTTGGCCGCGCTCGTGGTCGCGATCGCGGTGCACCCCGCCGCCACCGTCTTCGGCACGCTGCTCGGCGCGCGGCCGCTGCGCTGGATCGGGATGCGGTCGTACGGGATCTACCTGTGGCACTGGCCCGTGTACCTGGTGACCCGGCCGGGCCTCGACATCCCACTGACCGGCCCGGTGCTGACCGTCGTGCGGGTCACGATCACGGTCACCATCGCCGCGCTGTCGTTCCACTTCGTCGAGGTACCGGTCCGCGACGGGGCCGTCGGA
>JACDBD010000370.1 GCA_013695115.1 Actinomycetota bacterium
GTCGGCGGCCAGGCGCCGCGCGCACGCCAAGCCGATGCCGCTCCCACCGCCGGTGACGAGCGCGCCGTATCCGTCGAGCGCGCTCATGGCCTAACGGGGCGCCCGGGGCAGGCCGAGGCCGGCCATCCCGATGATCTCGCGCTGCACCTCGTTCACGCCGCCGCCGAAGGTTCCGACGGGGGCGGCCCGGTACGCCTGCTCGAGGTCGCCCCGCAGCAGCGCCCCCGGCGAGCCGCCGGTGAGGTAGCCCGCGCCCCCCAAGACTTCGAGCAGGGCGCGGAACGCCTCCACCCGCAGCTCGGTGCCGAACACCTTCATCGCCGACGCGTCGGCGGGGTTGAGCTCGCCGTCGCTAAGCGCAGCGGCGACGCGCCAGTTCGCCAGCTTCAGCACGTCGACCTTGGCGTGGACGCGCGCCAGTGTCAGCTGCACCCACTCGTCGTCGATCACCCTGCGCCCGTCGGCATGGCGCGTCTCTTTTGCCCAGGCCAGCACCGCCTGCAGATGGCGGTCGACGGTCCCGGCGGGACCGAGCGCGACGCGCTCGTGGTTGAGCTGGGTGGTGATCATCTTCCAGCCCTCGTTCTCGTTGCCCACCAACGCCGAGACCGGGACACGCACGTCCTCGTAGTAGGTCACGTTGGTGAAGCCGCCGCCCATGAGGTGGATGGGCGAGTGCTTGAAGCCGGGACGAGTGGTGTCGACCAGGATGATCGAGATGCCCTTGTGCTTCGGGGCCTCCGGATCGGTGCGGCAGGCGAGCCAGACGAAGTCGGCGTCGTTGCCGCCGGTGGTGAAGACCTTCTGGCCGGTGATGACGTACTCGTCGCCGTCGCGCACCGCCCGGGTCCGCAGCGACGCGAGGTCGGTGCCGGCGCTCGGCTCGGTGTACCCGATAGCGAAGTGCATTTCGCCGGCGAGGATGCGCGGCAGAAAATACTCCTTCTGCTCGTCGGAGCCGAAGCGCATGAGCGTGGGCCCGACGGTGTTGAGCGTGACCAGGGGCATGGGGACACCCGCCCGGTTGGCCTCGTCGTAGAAGATCAACTGCTCGAGTGGCGATCTCCCCTGGCCGCCGTACTCCCTGGGCCAGCCGACTCCCAGCCAGCCGTCGACGCCCATCTGGCGGACGATCTCCCGGTAGGCGTCACCACCAGGCTCACCCCCGGGACCGACCGCGGCGCGCCGTTCAGGCGTCATCAGCCGCGCGAAGTAGTCGCGCAGCTCGAGTTGGAGCGCCCGCTGATCGTCGGTTAGGTCGATTCGCATCCGGCTGGAAGCTACCGTCGCCGCCATGGCGGAACCAGTGATCCTCGAAGCCGCGATCAACGGTGTCACGAGCAAGCAGCGCAACTCGAACGTCCCGGTCGAGCCGGACGAGATCGCCGCCGACGCGCTCGCTTGCCTGCGCGCGGGGGCGGCGATCGTGCACAACCACATCGACGTGTTCATGGTCGAGGGCGACGTCGCCGCCGACCGCTACCTCGAGGCGTGGCGGCCGGTGCTCGCCGATCGACCCGACGCCCTGCTCTACCCGACGACCAACGCCGGGCCGGAAGTGCAGGGCGCGTACGCGCACATCACCCCGCTGGCGAAGTCGGGGCTCATGCGGCTGTCGATCTCCGACCCCGGCTCGGTGAACCTCGGCGGTCTGGGTGAGGACGGGGTGCCGGCGGCCGGGTTCGTGTACGCCAACTCGTTCGACGACATCCGCCACCAGCTCGAGCTGTGCGAACGGCACCGGCTCGGGCCGAGCATGGCGATCTTCGAGCCCGGGTTCCTGCGGACCGCGCTGGCGTGGCGGAAGGCGGGGCGACTGCCGGCGGGAGCGATGTTCAAGCTGTACTTCGGCGGTGAGGAGGGGTACCTCGGCGGCCGGCGGGGCGGCATGCCGTTCGGGCTGCCGCCGACGCGCGCCGCCCTCGGCGCCTACCTCGAGCTGCTCGACGGATGCGACGTCCCCTGGGCGGTGGCGGTGCTCGGCGGCGACGTCGTCGAGAGCGGCATGGCCCTGCTCGCGCTCGAACGGGGCGGGCACCTGCGAGTCGGCCTCGAGGACTACGGCGGCCCGCGGGAGCCGACCAACGAGGAGCTCGTCCGCGAGGCGGTTGCGCTGTGCGCGCAGGTCGATCGGCCGGTGGCGACGTGCGAAGAGTCCGCCCGGATCCTGGGCCTGCCCGAGCGGGTCGCGGCCTGATGCGCTTCCACCAGGCGGTCGCGTTCCTCGAGACCGACCAGCTGCTCGAGTTGTCGAAGGCGTGCGACGACACGGGCTACGCCGGCATCTACCTGTGCGACCACATTTTCTTCCCGAAGGAGCTCGGGTCGCGGTATCCGTACTCGCCCCACGAGGACGGCTCGCCCATCTGGTCCCCCGAGACCGATTGGCCCGACATCTGGTGCGTCGTCTCGGCGATGGCCGCGGTCACGACGAACCTCCGCTTCACCAGCGGGGTGTACATCGCGCCGGCCCGCGACGTGTTCACGGCGGCGAAGCTCGTCGGCACCGCCGCCTACCTCTCCAACAACCGGGTCCACCTGGGTGTCGGCGTCGGCTGGTGCGAGGAGGAGTTCGACGGGACCGGGCAGGAGTTCCACAACCGCGGTAAGCGCCTCGACGACATGATCCCGGCGCTGCGCGAGCTCTGGAGGGGTGGATGGGTCGAGTACCACGGCGCGCACTACGACTTCGGGCCACTCCAGATGAACCCGACGCCGACCGCGCCCATCCCGATCTACGGCGGCGGGCACAGCGAGCCCGCGTTGCGCCGCGCAGCCCGGCTGTGCGACGGCTGGCTGGCGGCGGGCGCGTACGCACGCCCGGCGCTACCTGGGCAAGATGCGGGACTACCTGAAGGGAGCGGGGCGGGAAGGCGATCGGTTCGCGATCTACCTGACGCTGGCGGCGCTCCCCGACGTCGAGCTGTACCGCGAGTTCGAGGAGGCGGGCGTCACCGACATGGTCTGCGCGCCGTGGATGCTCGCCGGCGGCGTCGATTCGACCCTCGATGCCAAGCTCGAGGCCACCGAAGAATTCGCCACGACCGTCATCGCCAAGATGTGACACCGTTCTCGAGGCCCTGACGCACCGTTTCGGTACACCACAGCCTCGAGAATGCGCCGATCACGGTGTGTCCGTCGGCCTCCATGCGTTCGCGAATGGCGCCGCCGATGCAGCCGGCCGAGCCCGTCACCACGAACACGTCCCGACGGTAGCCTGACGCCCTCGTCAGATCCGGGGAGGCAGGATGCTCGACTGCAAGGTGATCGGAGCCGAGGTCGTCGACGGGACGGGGGCGCCGCGACGCCGGGCCGACGTCGGGATCCGCGACGGGCGGGTCGTCGCCCTCGGTGACCTCGACGAGGACGCCGCCCGCACGATTGACGCCGGTGGGCTCGTCGTCGCGCCCGGCTTCGTCGACATCCACACCCACTACGACGCCCAGGCGTTCTGGGACCCCGCGCTCACGCCGTCGCCGCTCCACGGCGTGACCACGGTCGTCGGCGGCAACTGCGGGTTCACGATCGCGCCACTCGAGCCGAGCCAGGCCGACTACCTCATGCGCATGCTCGCCCGGGTCGAGGGCATGCCCCTGGAGTCGCTCGAGGCGGGCGTGCCGTGGGACTGGCGCAGCTTCGGCGACTACCTCGACCGCCTCGATGGCACGCTCGCGGTCAACGCCGGGTTCCTGGTCGGCCACTCGGCCATCCGGCGCGCGGTCATGGGCGCAGCCGGCACCGGGCAGGAAGCGACTCCCGAGCAGCTCGACGCGATGACGACGCTCCTCTCCGAGTCGCTGGCCGCCGGCGGGCTCGGCTTCTCGTCGTCGCAGGCGGCGACGCACAACGACGGTGACGGCAACCCGGTGCCGTCACGCTCCGCCGGCCGCGGCGAGCTCGTCGCGCTCGCCCGAGTCGTGCGCGAGCACCCCGGAACCACGCTCGAGTTCATCCCCGCGGTCGGTGGGTTCGCCCCCGAGCACGTCGAGCTGATGGCCGATATGTCACTGGCCGCCAACCGGCCCCTCAACTGGAACGTCCTGGCGGTCAACTCGGCCCGGCCCGACGGGCACCACGCGCTGCTCGGCGCCTCGGACGCGGCGGCGGCGCGGGGTGCGCGCGTGCTCGCTCTCACCGTGCCGGACGTGATGCGCATTCACCTCACGTTCAAGGCGGGGTTCCTCCTCGATGCCCTCCCGGGCTGGGGCCCGACGATGGCGCTCCCGCCGGCCGAGAAGATGCGCGCCCTCGCCGACCCGGATGAGCGGCAGCGGTTGAAGGACGCGGCTGCGTCGCCCGAGGCGGGCGTGATCGGGGGCCTCGCCCGCTGGGAGCGGCTGACGGTCGTCGAGACGTTCGACGCCGGTAACGACGGGCTGACCGGCCGGCGTATCGGCGACATCGCCGGCGAGCGCGGCCAGGCCCCGTTCGACGCCCTCCTCGACATCGTGCTCGCCGACGAGCTCCGCACCGTGCTGATGCCGCCGGCCGCGGGCGACGACGACGAGTCGTGGCGGCTGCGAGTCGAGACGTGGCGCGACCCCCGCGCCGTGGTCGGCGCCTCCGACGCCGGCGCTCACCTCGACATGCTGTCGACCTTCAACTACTGCACCGCGATGCTGCACGAAGCGGTGGTGAAGCGGGGACTGCTGCCGCTGGAGGAGGCCGTTCACCTGCTCACCGACGTGCAGGCCCGCCTCTACGGCATCCGCGAGCGCGGCCGTGTCGCCGAGGGTTGGCACGCCGACCTCGTGGTCTTCGACGAGCACCGCATCGGACCCGCTCCTGTCCACACGCGCTACGACCTCCCCGCCGGTGCCGGCCGCCTCTACTCCGAAGCGGAGGGCATCGAGCACGTCCTGGTCAACGGCACCGAGATCGTGACCGCAGGTGAGCTGACCGGCGAGCGGCCCGGCACGTTGCTCCGGTCGGGTCGAGACACCGAGACGGTGGAGGTGCCGGGCGCGGCGTGAGCGAGCTCGCCGGGATCGACCCCGGCGCCCCCGCCCTCGAACCCGACCTCTCCCGCCCACTTCCCCGCGCGCTGCGCGCCCTCGCGTTCCGCGACTTCCGGGTGTTCTGGTCGGGCGCGATCGGCTCCAGCATCGGGACCAACATGCAGCTGGCGGCGCTGCTCTGGGTCGTGGCGATCGAGACCCGCAGCGCGTCCAAGGTGACGCTAATCGCGTTCGTGACCGTGTTCCCGCTGCTCGTGCTGGGGCCCGTCGGGGGCGCACTGGCCGACCGGCTCCCCCGCCGGCGGTTGCTGCTCGTCACCCAGACCGGGTTGATGATCCAGGCGTTCACGCTGTGGGCGGTGTGGGAGGCCGGGCTCGGGTCGTACTGGGCGCTGTTCGGGATCTCGCTCGCCGGCGGTGTGGTCATCGCGCTCAACACCCCGGCGTGGCAGTCGATCGTGGTCGAGCTCGTCCCGCGCGACTACCTCCAGAACGCGATCACCCTGAACTCGGCCCAGTTCAACGTCGCGCGCGCGACCGGCCCGATGATCGCGGGCCTGCTCATCGCTCACATCGGACCGGGTATCTGCTTCCTGATCAATGCGTTGAGCTTCGTGCTCGTCCTCGGTGCATTGCTGGCGATCTCGCCCACCAACCGCCCGCCCGCCTCCGACCCGGATGCCCGAACGGGCGTGGTCGCGGGCTTCACCGAGAGCGTGCGCTACGTCCGGGCCGAGCCCGGGCTGATGGTCGCCATCGGAACCCACGCGGTGTTCGCGCTGTTCGCCGCCCCCGTCGTCCAGCTGATCCCGGTGCTGTCGGTCGACGTCCTCCACGTCGGCCCGGAGGCGTACGGACTCCTCCTCGGCTCGTTCGGTGTCGGCGCGGTGGCGGTCGCGCTCGTCCTGGGCACCATCGACCAGCGGGTCGTGCCCAGCCGGATCCTCGCCGGCGGCCTGGCGCTCACGGCTGTCTCGGTACTGGGGCTCGGGCTCGCACCCGGCGTCGCGGTGGGGATCGTGTTCATGGTGGCGTTCGGCGCGTCGTACGTGACCGTGGTCGCGATCGACCACAACGCCATCCAGTCGCTCACCGACGACCGCATCCGCGGGCGCATCACCAGCTTGTGGCTGATGACGTTCGGGACGTTCTTCCCGCTCGGCACGATCCTCCAGGGCGTGATCGCCGACGTCGTGGGCGTGCGGGCGGTGCTGGTGGCGAGCGCGTCGCTGGTCGCGCTGTGCCTCGCGTTCGTGATGGCGCGGGGCCTGCTGCCCCGGATCGACACCCCTAGGGCTCGAGGACGACCTTGATCGCGCCGGCGGCACGGTCGGCGGCCGCGCTGAATGCCTCAGCGGCGCGGTCGAGGGGAAACCGGTGGGTGATCATTGTCGGCGCCGCCTCCGGGAGGTCGGCGAGCAGCTGCGCGGCCGCCTCCATGTCGCTGCCGCTCGCATCGCGCCCGTGCATATTGGAACCGACGAGCACCGGCTCCTTCATCGTGAAGAACTGAGGGAAGCCCACCGGCTCCCAGTAGCTCGCGAGTAGCGCGATCGTCCCGCCCGGTCGGACGAGGTCGATGCACTGGGCGACCGCCGTCTCGGTGCCGGCGCCTTCGACGACCACGTCGTACTCCCCGTCCACCTCGACGCCGGCCCCGATCCGGGCCGCCGCGTCCCGCTGGTGGTCGTGGCGGCCGGCGACGTCAACCGAACAGTCCATCCAGCGGGCGGCAGCGGCCGCGCCCAACCCGATGCTGCCGGCGCCGACCACGGCCACCCGATCGCCGGCGCGGACGCCGGCGCGCCGCAACGAATGCACCGCACACGCCACCGGCTCGACCAGAGCCGCGTCGGCGGCGTCGAGCCCGGCAGGCAAGGGCACGATGCACCCGGCGTCGACAATCACCTCGTCGGCCATGCCGCCGTCGCGCCCGATCCCGTAGACCTGGCCCGGACCGGTGCGGCACTGGCTCACCTCGCCGGCCGCGCAACGGTCGCACGCCCCGCACGGGACCAGCGGCCAGATTGCGACCGAAGTGCCGTCCTCGAGATGCCCGCCCACCTCGTGACCGAGCGTCACCGGCATCGGCCCCCACCCGACCATGTGCAGGTCGGAGCCGCAGATGCCCGACGAGCGCACCCGTACCCGCACGCCGTCAGCGGCGGGCTCGGGAACGTCGAGCGTCTCGATACCGGCGTCGGTGTGCCGGACCGCCCGCATGGCCACCTCCTAACCGCTGGTCAGGCGGGCGACCTCGAGGACGCCGCGGGCGAGCTTGCCCTCGTGGAGGTCGTGAACCGCCGTCTCCCACTCGTCGAGGCCGTACTTCGCGGTCACCAGCTCATCCAGCTTGAGCAGACCCTGGCGGTACAGGTCGACGATCAACGGGATGTCGGTATGGGGCCGGTGCGACCCGGCGCGCGACCCGGTCAGCGTGCGCTCCACATGGGTGAGGTTGCCGATCCGGGCGGGCACCGTCGCAGTCGGCGGGGGCACGCCGATGATCACGGCGGTGCCGCCCCAGTCGAGCATCTCCAGCGCGTTGTTCAGCACGTCGGGGTGGCCGACACAGTCGAAGGCGTAGTCGACGCCGCCCGCGCCCATGATGCCGGTGACCTGCTCGGCGCTGAATGGCAACAGCTCCCGCACCGCCTGCACGGTGTCGACACCCTCGCCCGCCTTCACGAAGTCGGTGGCGCCGAACCCGCGCGCCCACTTCTCCTTCTCGGGCATGGTGTCGACGGCGATGATCCGACTGGCGCCCTTCACCTTGCACGCCTGGATCACGTTGAGGCCGACTCCCCCGACGCCGAACACGGCGGCGGTGTCACCCAAGCCGAGCTCGGTGCGGTTGAACACCGAGCCCACACCGGTGAGCACGCCGCACCCGATCAGGCAGGCCGACTCGAGCGGGACGTCCTTCGCGATCGGCACGCACTGGTAGCCGCGCACCACCGTGTACTCGGAGAAGAAGGAGGCGCTGGCGAAGTTCCAGGCGGGCTCGCCGTCGAGGGTGAACGGCTGGCTGGGGTTCCCCAGGCTGGCCCGGCACCACGCCGGTTTCCCCTGGTTGCACCACTTGCACAGCCCGCAGCTCGCAACCGTGTGCAGGACGACGTGGTCGCCCGGCTTCACGTGCCTGACCGCCGACCCGACCTGCTCCACCAATCCCGCGCCCTCGTGCCCGAGCACCGCCGGCACCGGCCAGGGAATCGTGCCGTCGATCACGCTGAGGTCGCTGTGGCACAGGCCGGCGGCGACGATGCGAACCTTGACCTCGGTCGCCTCCGGATCGCGCACCTCGAGGCCGTCCCGGATCGCGGCCTTCTCCCCGTCGTAGACCAGTCCCTTCATCAGGCCGGACTGTAACAACAGGTCAGGTGCGCTCGTAGCGCCAGCCCGCCTCCACCATCGACAGCCGGTGACGCGGCCCCGCGGTGTCCGCTTCTTGCGTCTCATAGCCGGCGTCGCCCTCCCACAACGCCGCGATCCCGCCCTCGACGCGCGCGATGTGGGTCTCGAAGAAGTCGGGGTCGCGCCCGGCAGCGTCGGCGAGCGCGGCGGCGACATCGGGATGAGGGGCGAGGCGATGCAGCGTGACCCATGTCGGCGGGGCGAGCTCGATCTCGCCCGCGTCGCGACGGGCCAGCGCCTCGGTCGGCGCCAGCCAGCGGTGGTCATGGATCTCGTCCCCGTCGACCGTCACCGCGCCCTCGGGCGCGGGCCCCATGAAGAACCACGTCGCGAACCGCTTGGCCGCGACCGGCGGCGGCACCCAGTGCGAGAACGGGACCATCGCCGAGCCGTCGACGGCGAGGTCGGCCTCCTCGCGCGCCTCGCGCACCGCCGCCCGGCGGGCGGCCTCGATCACGTCCCCGTCGTCGGGCACGTCGGCGGGATCGACCCGACCCCCCGGGAACACCCACATCCCGCCGGCGAACGCCAGCTTCGAGCTGCGCCGAACCATCAGCGTCTCGAGCCCGTCGTCGGTGTCGCGCAGCAGCACGACGGTGGCGGCGGGGACGGCCTCGGTCCCGGGTGGCCCCGTGCCCAGCCGGCGCATCCAGTCGTCAGTGGGTGGCGACAACGTCCGATCCCGGGGCCGGCTGGTAGCGGGTGGCGCGCAGATCGTCGACGAGTCGGCCGAGCAACCCGGCGAGCTGCCCGCGGTCGTCGCCGGACCAGGGTGCGAGGGCGTTGGCGAGGTGCTCGTCGAGCACCGCGGAGAGACGGGAGCGGGCCTCGGCGCCTTCCGGCGTCACGCTCAGCAGAGCGATGCGCCCGTCGCTCTCGGAGCGGTCGCGCCGGACCAGCCCGGCGCGCTCCAGCTGCACGACCTGGCGCGTGACCGACGCTGCGTCCATGTGCGTGAGCCGCCCCAGCTCGGTGAGCGAGAGCGGCCCGCTCTCCTGGATCCGGCGCAGCAGGGTGAAGCCCGGCTGCGACATCGGGACCCCGGCCACCGCCGCCCACTCCGCCTGCACCCGCCGGCTGGCGTTGAGCCGCAGCAGCATCTCGATCGCCCGGCCGATGCCGTCCAGGTCACCGTCGGCAAGGTCGCCCCTGGTCACGATGACCAGTCT
>JACDBD010000377.1 GCA_013695115.1 Actinomycetota bacterium
GGTGGGTCACGGGCACCCCGAGATCATCGCACCGGGGTCGCCTAGATTCCGCCCGTGGTGACGGGCCCGGCGGCGCTGATCGCACTGCTCGCGTTCGGCGGCGAGGCGTCTCGCGGGGACCTCGACACGAGTTGGCCGCCGGTACTGGTCGCGGGCGCGCTCATGCTGCTGGCACTCGCGGTCGTGGCGATCGTGGTGGTCGTGCGGCAGGCTCGCGGCGCGGCGCGTACGGGAGGGAGGCGAACGCAATGACGCAGGTGCAGCGACCGGCGAAGAAGGTGGGTTCCCGCCCGTCGCTGCGAGCCCGGTTCCGCTACCGGTTCGACTCCGCCATCGCCCGGGGCACCGGCCGGATCATCCTCTGGATGGCGGCGATGACCGTCGCGCTCGTGTTCGTCGCCGCGGTGATCCTCACGATCTTCGACGTCGGGGTGAACGAGGACACCAACCCGACGCTGCTCGAGCGGTTCTGGCAGGCCTTCCTCCGGATCCTCGACCCCGGGACCTTCTCCGGTGACGACGGCTGGCCCTTGCGGATCACGACCCTCCTCGTGACGCTCCTCGGCGTCGTCATCGGCGCCGCGCTCATCGGCCTGATCGTCGCCGCGGTCGAGACCAAGCTCGACGAGCTCCGCCGGGGCCGGAGCTTCGTCGTCGAGCAGGGCCACACGCTGATCCTGGGCTGGTCACCCCGCGTGTACACGCTCATCTCCGAGATCGTCGTCGCCAACCAGAACCAGCCCCGCGGCTGCATCGTCGTCCTCTCGGGCGAGGAGAAGATGGCGATGGAGCAGCTGATCCGCGACCGGGTCGGTGACACCGGCACGACCAAGGTGGTGTGCCGAACCGGGGACCCGTCGAGCCCGAACGACCTCGACATCGTCAACGTTTCCCAGGCGCGCTCGGTCGTCGTCCTCGCCGGCGGGGCCGACGAGAACGTAGGGGACGCCGAGGCGGTGAAGGCGGTGCTCGCGGTCATGAGCGGCGATCCCGACCTCGAGCGCTGCGCGGTGGTGGCGGAGCTGACCGACGAGGAGACCGCTCGGGCGCTGAGGGAGGCGAGCGCCGGTCGGGTCATCACCGTGCGGGCCGCCGACGTGATCGCCCGCATCACGGCCCAGGCGTGCCGACAGGCGGGGCTGAGCCTCGTGTGCCGCGACCTGCTCGACTTCGGTGGCGACGAGATCTACTTCAACCCCGCGCCCGAACTCGCCGGCCATACGTTCGGCGAAGCGCTGCTGGCGTACGAGGAGTCGAGCATCATCGGCCGGCAGGCTGCCGACGGGGCTATCAAGGTGCATCCACCGATGGAAACGCGCTTCGAGGACGGCGACGCGGTGATTGCGGTGGCGGAGGACGACGACACGGTCGTGTTCAGCGGCTTCCGCGACGAGGATGCGGGCGACGTGGTGATGGCGCCGGCGCCGCCCGACCGGCCCGAGCACCTGCTGATGGTGGGGTGGAACCCGCTCGGCCCGATCATCCTGCGCGAGCTCGATCAGTTCGTTCCGCCGGAGTCGACCGTCGACGTGCTAGCCGACACCGACCTGGTCGAGTCGACCGACCTCGTCGACGTCCAACTCGACAACCTGGTCGAGACGTTCCGGCCCACCCACGGCGACCTCGACCAACTCACGACGTTCGTCGGCGAGCACAGCTACGACAAGGTGATCATCCTGGGCTACCGCAGCGGCCTCTCGCCGGAGGAGGCCGACTCCCGCACGCTGCTGACGTTGCTGCTGCTCCAGCGCGCGTTGGGGAGTGACGGCGAGCGCCGAAGCCGAATCGTCACCGAGCTGCTCGACTCCCGCGACGTCGAGCTCGCCCGGGCGACCGGGGCCGACGACTTCGTGGTGAGCGACGAGCTGTCGAGCCTGTTGATGGCGCAGCTGTCCGAGCGGGCCGAGCTCGAGCCGGTCCTGAGCGATCTGTTCGACGTCGAGGGGTCCGCCCTCGCGCTGCAGCCCGCGGCGTGGTACCTGCAGGGCCGGGTGACCTACGCACAGGTCGTGGCGGCAGCGCGCGCGAGAAGCGAGATCGCGATCGGGTTCCGAATCGATGAGGGCGCCGACGGGAAGCCCGAGATTGTCATGAACCCACCGAAGTCGCGCACCGTGAAGCTCGGGGAGCACGACCAGGTCATCGTGATCGCGCCGGTCTAGTGCCGCTCTCCGACCCGATCGCGTGGGCATGGGAGCAGGTGGCTCGGCTCGGCGCGATCAAGCCCGGGAGCCGACGGGCGGCGCGCTTCGGCGCCTTCGGGCCCAAGACGGTGGTGTGTTTCCCCGT
>JACDBD010000426.1 GCA_013695115.1 Actinomycetota bacterium
AGCGCCCGCGGCGCAGGTATCCTGCGCCGCAGCAAGCGAGCGAATCAGGAAGGAGGGGACTGTTCCATGGCGATCCTCGATGCTCCGGTGCGCACCCTCGACGGGGGCCCGGCGCAACTGTCCGACTACCAGGGCAAGGCGCTGCTCATCGTCAATGTGGCGTCGCAGTGCGGCCTGACGCCGCAGTACTCGGGGCTCCAGCAGCTCCACGAGCAGTACGGGCCCCGGGGATTCGAGGTCCTCGGGTTCCCGTGCAACCAGTTCGGCGTCCAGGAGCCCGGCGGGCCCGGCGAGATCGCCCAGTTCTGTGAGACCAACTACGGCGTGTCCTTCCCGCTGTTCGAGAAGATCGAGGTGAACGGCGAGAGCCGCCACCCCCTCTACGAGGAGCTGACGGCGGTGGCCGACGCCGACGGCGAGGCCGGCGACATCCAGTGGAACTTCGAGAAGTTCCTGGTCAGCCCGGACGGCAGGACCGTCCGGCGCTTCCGGCCGATGGTCACGCCCGAGGACCCGACCCTCGTCGCCGCGATCGAGGACCAGCTCCCGGCCTGACGTCACATTCGCTCGGGAATGAGCGGCCGCCCCCGGTCGTTTCCTCCACTACGCGTAATCGCGTAATCGCCCACGAAGGTGGAGGAATGCAGATGGCGGATCTCGACGCCGCCCGGCTCGAAGACCCTGAATTGAGCGAGGGGGCGCTGCCCCTGCTGCCGCTGGCGGCGGGCGTCGTGCTGCCCCAAACCGTCGCGACCCTGGCCCTCGAGAGCGAGGAGGCCCAGGCGGCCGCGGCCGCCGCCCTCGACGGCGACCGCCGGGTCCTGCTGGTCCCGCGCACCGACGGCGGGTACGCCCGCGTCGGGACGGTAGCCCGGGTCGAGGACTCGGGCGAGCTCCCCAACGGCGCCAGCGCGGTGATCCTGCGGGGCCTGCACCGGGCCGTGCTGGGCGCGGGCGTAACCGGCACCGGGCCCGGCCTCTGGGTCCAGGCCCACCCGGCCGAGGACGACCCGCCGTCCGAGCGGGCGCGCGAGCTCGGCCGCGAGCTGCGGTCGGTGCTGACCGTGCTCGCCGAGCGCCGCGGCTCCCGTCGGCTCCCCGAGCTCCTCCGCAGCGTCGACGATCCCGGCGCGCTCGCCGACGGCTTCGGCGCCTGGAGCGACGTGGCCGCCGAACGCAAGGTCGAGCTGCTCGAGACCGTCGACGTCGAGGCGCGGGTCGAGAAGGTCCTCGACTGGGCGCGGGAAGCGCTGGCCGAGCACGAGGTGACCGAGCGGATCCGCAGCGAGGTCAATGACGGCATGGAGAAGACGCAGCGCGAGTTCGTGCTGCGCCAGCAGCTCGCCGCCATCCGCAAGGAGCTGGGCGAGGACGGCGACGACGACGTCATCGAGACCTACCGCGAGCGCATCGCCGAGCGATCGCTGCCCGACGCCGTGCGCGAGGCCGCCGGCCGCGAGGTGGACCGGCTGGAGCGCACCGGCGAGCAGAGTCCCGAGCACGGCTGGATCCGCGCCTGGCTCGACAGCCTCCTCGACGTCCCTTGGGGGGAGTCGACGCCCGACCGGCTCGAGGTCGAGGCTGCCCGTCGCATCCTCGACGAGGACCACACCGGGCTCGACGACGTCAAGGACCGCATCGTCGAGTACCTGGCGGTCAGGAAGCTCCGCGCCGAGCGTGGCATCACCGACAGCGGGGGAGGGCCCGACAGCGCCCGAGGCGGCGGCGCGATCGTCGCGCTCGTCGGCCCCCCCGGCGTCGGCAAGACGTCGCTGGGTGAATCGGTCGCGCGTGCCATGGATCGCAAGTTCGTGCGCGTCGCCCTCGGCGGCGTCCGCGACGAGGCCGAGATCCGGGGCCACCGGCGCACGTACGTCGGCGCCCGTCCCGGCCGCATCGTGCGCGCCCTCACCGAGGCGGGCACCATGAACCCGGTCGTGCTGCTGGACGAAGTCGACAAGCTCGGCGCCGACTGGCGGGGCGACCCGTCGTCGGCCCTCCTCGAGGTGCTCGACCCCGCCCAGAACCACACCTTCCGTGACCACTATCTCGAGGTCGACCTCGACCTCTCGGAGGTGCTGTTCCTGGCCACCGCCAACGTGGCCGAGACCATCCCCGCGCCCCTGCTCGACCGCATGGAGATCGTGCGACTCGACGGGTACACCGAGGACGAGAAGGTCGCCATTGCCCGCGACCATCTCCTGGCGCGCCAGGTCGCCCGCAACGGACTGACCCCGGGCGAGGTCGAGGTACCCGACGACACGCTGCGCCTCATCGTGACCGACTACACGCGTGAGGCCGGGGTGCGGAACCTCGAACGCGAGCTGGGCAAGCTGCTCCGCAAGGTCGCGGCTCAGGTGGCGGCCGGCGACGTGACCCCGCCGATCCGCGTCGTCGAGGACGAGGTGCAGCCCCTGCTCGGGCGGCCCAAGTTCTTCGCCGAGGCCGCCGACCGCACTGCAACCCCCGGCGTGGCTACGGGGCTGGCGGTGACCGGCACCGGCGGCGACGTGCTCTTCATCGAGGCCAGCGTCATGGACGGCGAGCCCGGCTTCACGCTCACCGGCCAGCTCGGCGACGTCATGAAGGAGTCGGCCCAGATCGCGCTGTCCTACGTGCGGTCGCACCACGACGAGCTCGGGCTCCCCGGCGACGCCGCGACCAGGCGGTTCCACCTCCACGTACCGGCCGGGGCCGTGCCCAAGGACGGGCCGTCGGCCGGCATCACCATGACGACCGCGCTCGCGAGCCTGCTCTCGGGCCGATCGGTGCGCGCCGACGTGGGGATGACCGGCGAGGTCACACTCCAGGGTCGGGTCCTGCCGATCGGCGGGGTCAAGCAGAAGGTGCTGGCCGCGCAGCGGGCGGGGCTGACCACGGTCGTGCTCCCCACTCGCAACGGCCCCGACCTCGACGACGTCCCCGAGGCGGTCCGCGATGTGTTGATCTTCCATCTCGTCGACGACATCAGCGAGGTGCTGGCGATCGCGCTCGAGCCCGAGGCCAGCAGCCAGGCGGCGTAACGACGCGGCGTAGCTAGATCGGCGTCGCGGCCTCGGCGGCGGCGGGGCTCCGGGTGAAGTCGAGCTCCTCGCCCGGCTCCAGCGGGAAGTGGCAGGCGGCGAAGCGGCCCGGGCGCACCTCCCGTACCTCCGGCTCCTCCTCGGCGCACTTGTCCTGATACTTGGGGCAGCGGGTCCGGAACCGGCAGCCGCTGGGAGGTGAGATCGGCGACGGGATCTCGCCCTTGAGGATCTTGCGGTCCTCGGGACGCACGTCCGGGTCGGGCACCGGGATGGCTGTGAGCAGCGCCGCCGTGTACGGGTGCACCGGGTCCTCGTACATCTCGTCGGGGGGGCCGAACTCACACAGCTTCCCGAGGTACATCACCGCGACCTTGTCGCTGACGTTCTTGACCACCGCGAGGTCGTGGGCGATGAAGATCAGCGTCAGCCCGTACCGGTCCTTCATGTCCTGGAGCAGGTTGATGATCTGGGCCTGTACCGACACGTCGAGGGCCGAGACCGGCTCGTCGCAGATGATGAGCTTGGGCTCGGTCACGACCGCCCGGGCGATCGAGATGCGCTGGCACTGGCCCCCGGAGAACTCGTGGGGCCGCCGGCCCCGGGCGGCATCGGGGTCGATGCCGACAGCGTCGAGCACCTCATCGACCTTCTTGTCGCGCGACTCCTTGTCGCCAATTCCCCAGATCTGGAGGCCCTCCCCCACGAGGTCGCCGATCTTGCGGCGCGGGTTCAGCGACGAGATCGGGTCCTGGAAGATCATCTGCATGCGGGGGCGGACCCTCCGGAGCGCCTCGCCCTTCAGCTCGGTGAGGTCCTCGCCCTCGAAGA
>JACDBD010000434.1 GCA_013695115.1 Actinomycetota bacterium
TAGCCGAGATCGAGAATGTGCGCGACCTCGGGCTCGTGGCGCGCGACCTCGAGGCTGGTTCGGAGGGTGCCACCGATCTCGCTCATGAGCCGGCAGCTCTCGCGAAGGAAGCCTCGTAGCGCCTCCACCACGTCGGGGTGTGCGCGCGCCTGGTCGAGTCGGGCGAGCTTTGCCTGATCCATCCGGTGCGAGCTGACAGCTTCGAAGAGGCCGCGCTTGGAGCCGAAGTGCCGGTACACGGTGACGCGGGTGACTCCCGCTCGGTCGGCCACGGCATCCACGCTCACGGGATGAAAGCCGGCCTCGGCGATGAGCTCGTAGGCGGCCTCGAGGATCCGGTGGCGGTTGCGTTCGGTGGTCTCGGCGCGCTGGCCGAGGCGGTAGGGCCGCGGGCTCATTCAGGCTTGACGGGGCCACCGCCGCCGAATCATGATACAGAGCGTATCTCGAAATCGCTCGAGTGACTCGTTGGGTGGGCACATTGCAGACCGGCCAGGAGATCCTGATCGTCTACGGGAGCATCAGCCTCATGTACGGCTTCGCGCTGGGGATCCCCATGTCCTCGATCCGAATGCGACGGCCGGAGGCGCCTCGCCACCTCACGGTCGCGCACCTGTCCGCGATCATCCAGGGTGGCGTGCATCTCGCACTGTCCATCGCGCTCGGTTTCGCCGACATGACTTCGTGGCTCGCGACGGCGAGCGCCGCGCTCCTCGTCACCGGGTCGGCGCTGTTCGTCTCGGGCGCCACCCTGAACTGGCTTCGGCAGGCGGGCGATCACTTCGCCGAACGCTCGCTCGGCTGGAAGTTGCTCTCGGCCAGCGGTCCCGCTCACCTCAGCGGGATGGCAATCGTCACCGCCGGCGTGATTGCCTCCATCTAAGGACCGCGACCCTCGAGGACGCGCCATACTTCGGTCCGTGACCAGCGTCGGCACGACCGCGTCGATCTGGCGGTACCCGGCGAAGTCCATGATGGGCGACGAGTTCCCGTCGCTCCCGATCGCCGACGGCGGCGTGGTCGGCGATCGGGGCTGGGCGGTCCGGGACGAGGAACGCGGTGGCATCCGGGGCGCGAAGAAGATCGGCGGCCTCATGCGACTGCACGCGCGCTATGTCGAAGAGCCACGGGCGGGAGCCGCGCCGCCGGCGATCGAGATCGCTCTGCCAGACGGCGAGGTCCTTCGCTCCGACGAGTCGGACGCGAACGAGCGGCTGTCGAGGTTCCTCGATCACCCGGTGACGCTGTGGCCGCTCCAGCCCCCGACCGACCTCGAGCACTACCGCCGGGGCGCGCCCGACACCGACGACTTCGACGCGGAAATGCGTCAGATCTTCGGGCGGGAGCCGGCCGAGCCGCTTCCGGGGTTCGAGGGCCTCCCCCTGGATGTGCTGATCGAGTACGAGTCGCCGCCGGGTTCCTACTTCGACGCCTTCCCGATCCTCGTCGTCACCGACCGGTCGCTGGCGACCCTCGCCGGGTTGGCGCCCGGATCCGACTTCGACGTGCGCCGGTTTCGCCCCAACATCGTCGTCGAGCTCGACGAGAACGACGGTGACTTCCCGGAGCAGAGCTGGATCGGCCACAGTCTCCGAGTGGGCGAGGTCGAGCTCGAGGTCACCGCCGCCTGCCCCCGGTGCGTCATGGTGACGCGGGACTTCGGGGACCTTCCCGCGGATCGGAACGTGCTGCGCACGGTCGTGCGGGAAGCCGACCAGAACCTCGGCGTCTACGCGAACGTCACCACACCCGGCACCCTCAGCGTCGGCGCGGCGGTCACACTCAGCTGACGGTCAGCTCGATCCCGCGTCGACGAGAGCGGCCAGCCGTTTCGGCGCGACCAGCAGGTAGCTGTCGACAACCAGGTCGTCGACCTCGTCCCAGTCGAACGGGCCGACGTCGAGGTAAAGGCCGACCCAGCCGCGCGAGCCGATGTACGACGGGATGAAGAAGCGACCGGGATCCGACGCGACGAGCGCGGTGTTCTGGCCCGGCGCCGCCCGGGTGGTCACGGCAAGCCGCCCGTCACCGTGGTGGTCGTCCAGGTAGTAGGCGAACTTCTTGTTGCGCACCAGGAAGGCTGCGTGCCGGCCCGAGCGCTCCTCGGTCGCCTCCGGAAGTGCGAGGCAGATCTTCTTCACCTGGGCCCGCGGCGTCATTTCAGGGACTATTTCCCTAACGACTGCGCGAACCACCACTGGTGGCCCTCGGGGTCGAACACGCCGTAGAGGCGGTCACCGTAGGGTTTGTCCTCGGGCGGACCGTCGATCTCGGCGCCGGCCGCCTTGGCCTGCTCGAAGTGGGCGTCGACGTCGTCCACGTGCACGTAGAGACCTACGGTCACCTGGCCGAGCTCCTTCGGGTTCCGGTAGTCGGGCGGACTGCCCAGCATGATCACGGCGTCGCCGAACTCGAGCTCGGCGTGCCGCAGCGTCCCGTCGTCGTCGACGCTCCGGAACCGCTCGCGGAAGCCGAACGCGTGGGCGAGCCATTCCAGGGCGGCGGCGGTGTCCCGGTAGTAGAGGTACGGGCTGAGCCGGGGATAGTTCTCGGGGTACTCCTGGGCCATGGCGAAGCTCCGTTCAGACGACCGCATCCTGCGGCGGGTTCTCGGTGAACCACTCGACAATGCTCGGCATGTGCTGCTCGAAGGGCCCCGGACACGAAAGGTTCAGGACGCCCGCACGAGCGGCACTGCGGTTCTCGAAGTCATGCGTCACTCCGGCGGGAACCAGAACGAACGATCCTTTCGGCGCGTCGACCCATTGGTCGCCGACGAGGATGGCCATGCTCCCCTCGAGCACGTAGAAGACATCGTCTTCGGGATGCGAATGGGCGCCGGGACCCTT
>JACDBD010000446.1 GCA_013695115.1 Actinomycetota bacterium
TTCCAGAAGCGCGTGCCCAAGAGCGCACCCGACTGGCTGGAGACGACGATTGTCAGCACGCCCAACGGCACGACGTCGCGCGCCCTGGTCGCGGCCGCCCTCGCCCACGTCGTGTGGGCGGTCAACATCGGGTGCCTCGGCTTCCACGTGTGGCCGTACCTCGCCGATGATTCCGACCACTCCGACGAGCTCCGTCTCGACCTCGATCCGCAGCCCGGCACCGACTTCGCCCACGTGCGGGCGGCGGCGGCGGCGGTCCGGGCGTTCCTGGACGAGCTCGGCATCGTCGGCTACCCGAAAACAACCGGCAACCGCGGCGTCCACGTCTACGTGCGGCTCGAGCCGCGATGGGACTCGTACCAGGTGCGCGCCGCAGCCGTCGCGGCCGCCCGCGAGCTGGAGCGCCGCCATCCCGACCTCATCACCGCCGCCTGGTGGAAGGAGGAGCGGGGAGAACGGGTCTTCGTCGACTTCAACCAGAACGCGCCGCACAAGACCGTGTTCGGCGCCTGGTCGGTGCGGTCTCGCGCCGGCGCCCAGGTCTCGACGCCACTGCACTGGGGCGAGATCGACCAGATCCATCCCGATGACCTGACGATCGCCACCCTCCCCGCCCGGATCGAGTCAGGCGGCGACCCGTGGAGTGACATGAACGACAACCCTCAGTCCCTCGAGCCACTCCTCGCCCTACACGAGCGCGAC
The DNA here is from genome assembly GCA_013695115.1 of Actinomycetota bacterium. Taxonomy (GTDB): domain Bacteria; phylum Actinomycetota; class Acidimicrobiia; order IMCC26256; family JACDBD01; genus JBPCMN01. The sequence goes on from JACDBD010000446.1 coordinate 703, forward strand.
CGCGCCAACGGCCTCATGGACGCGCCCTGGCCGCCCCAGTACCCGAAGCAACCCGACGAACCGCCCCGGGTCGCGCCCAGCCGAGCCCGCAAGGAGTGATCGGACGATGAAGCTGCTCGAGCACAAGACCGCGGTGATCTACGGAGGCGGTGGGTCCATCGGCGGTGCGGCGGCCCGTGCCTTCGCTCGTGAGGGGGCCAGGTCTTCCTCGCCGGTCGCACCCAGGCGCCACTCGACAACGTCGCCGAGGAGATCCGCGCCGCGGGAGGGATCGCCGAGACTGCACTGAATGGATGCGCTCGACGAGCCGGCCGTCGACGAGCACGCCGACGCGGTGTCCGCGAAGGCCGGGGCGATCGACATCTCCTTCAACGTGATCAACCACGGGGACGTGCAGGGGACCCCGCTGGCCGAGATGGCGCTGGCGGACTTCGAACAGCCGGTCGTGAACGGCGTGCGGACGATGTTCCTCACCGGTCGGGCCGCGACGCTCGAAGACGTGGGAAACGTGGCGGCCTTCGCCGCGTCCGATCACGCCCGCACGATCACCGCCACCTCCATCAACATCACCTGCGGGACCGAGGTCGGCTGAGGCCGCGGGCTGGGTCCCGTCTCGCCGAATCGGGTGATATGACAGGGAGCCATGGCACACCGCGCGGGTTGGGCTCCCGGACTTGCGGTGATCCTCGTGGCCGCGTCGGCACTGGGGGCGTGCGACTCGAACGAGGGATCGTCTTCGCCGCGGTCCGACCAGCGACCGCCGTTGACGTCGGGGCCGGCGATACCCGAGGCTCGGGGCGAGGTCGCGGGCGCGCTCTGGGCCGCGAAGATCGCGGTGGCGGGCGGCTTCCCGGGCATCGATCAGTCCAGCAACCGTCTTGATCTGTTCGACCTGTCGAGCGGTACGTGGTCGCTCGGCCCGACCCTCCCGCATCACTACGACCACTCGTCGCTCGCAGAGGTAAACGGGCGCCTCTATCTGGTGGGCGGTTACACGGAGAGTTTCTCGAACCCCACCAACGAGGTCTGGAGTCTGGGACGCGGCGACACGACCTGGACGGACGAGCCCGACCTGGCGACGCGCCGCGGTGCCCTCGCCACTGCGTCAGCGGGTGGCAAGCTCGTCGCCCTCGGCGGCGTCGACGAGAACCGCACCGTGCTCGCGAGCACGGAGATCTTCACGCCCGGGGTCGGTTGGACGATGGGACCCGACTTGAGCATCCCCCGCGAGCACGTCGGCGCCGCTGCGACCGGCGAGACGGTCTACGCGATCGCGGGGCGCAACGTTGACGGCGCGACCGCCGCCGTCGAGTCGCTCGTCGTCGGACAGGAAGAGTGGCAGGCCGAGCCCGACCTTCACGACGTCCGCAGCGGCATCGGCGCCGCCACCACCGCCTCCGGCCTGGTGTGTACCGGCGGCGGCGAGGTGCTGGGCCAGCGCACCGTGGCGTCGATCGAATGTCTCGACGGTGGGCGCTGGCAGCGCGTCGCCGCCATGCGCGTCCCCCGGCACGGGCTGGCAGTCGTGGCGAAGGGCGATCGAGTCCACTTCGTCGCCGGCACCCCGACCACCGCCTCGTTCGAGGCCAGCGACGCCCACGAGGTGCTCACGGTCGAGCCCTGACGCCTGCTTGACACCGGTGGGGGCGCCTACGAGGTTGGTGCGATGGTCGCCGACGTCGACACCCTCGACCTCCCCGAGATCGATCTCTTCGCCGCCGAGTTCCTGACCGATCCCCACCCGTTGCTGCACCAGGCGCGCTCCCGGCACTGGCTCGCCCGGACCCAGATCGGATACCTCGTGCTCACGTACGACGGGGTCCATGCCGTCCTGCGTCATCCCGATCTCAAGTTCGCGTCCGTGGCGCTCCTCGGCGAAAGCGAGCTGTCGGCGACCATGCTCGAGCGCTCCCGCCGCAACCTGCTGCACCGCCACGGCGACTCCCACACCCAGTTCCGCAAGCTCGTGAGCCGGGCGTTCACCCCCCGAACGGTGGAGCGGGTCCGACCGGCGATGCGCGACGTGCTCGACGCGCTCCTCGATCCCGTCTGCGCCCGCGGCACCTGCGAGTTCGTGTCCGAGGTCGCGTACCCCTATCCCCCGCAGATGATCTGCGCGCTCCTGGGTGTCGACACTTCCCGCTGGCCCGAGGTGTCGGATTGGGTCGAGGTCCTCTTCAGCTCGTTCCAGCTCGATCCCGCGAACCGAGCTCGGGTCTGGCAGGCCCAGGAGGAACTCGACGCGGCCATGCTCGCGGTGGTCGAGCGCAAGCGGGACGACCCGGGGGACGACCTCGTCTCGGACCTGATCGCGGTCGAGGTCGATGGCGCCCGCCTCTCCGACAAGGACATCGCCACCCTGGCCGACAACATCATCACCGCGGGGACCGACACGACCCGCAACGAGCTCGCCTGCGGAGTCTTCGAGCTGGCCACGCGGCGCGATCAGCTCCAGCTCCTCCTCGACGATCGAGCACTGCTGCCGAGCGCGGTGGAGGAGATCCTCCGGTACCGGCCGGTCGTCCCCGGGACGATGCGCGAGACGCTGTGCGAC
>JACDBD010000448.1 GCA_013695115.1 Actinomycetota bacterium
CCGCGTTACCGCGGAACGGGACCGGGCCGACACACCGATTCGTCCCGGCGGGTCAGCGCGCCCGTCGCCGTCGAGTCGCCTGACGGATCGCGGAGAAACCTGACGCTGGCGTCATGGTCTGCACCACGGCTGCACCACAAGCGGCGGTCAAACACGGTCAACTGCGGTGCATAACAGTCGCGAGCACTTGGCCTCTGACCTGCGGAAACACACGTATGTGCTGGTGAGCCCGACCCGGGCGCGTGCCTTCACACGGCAGAGGTCACTGGTTCGAAACCAGTAGCGCCCACTGCGATCGTCAGCCGGTGAACCGTGGGACCGACATCACCGGCTGCGCCACCGGCGGGCGGCAGAGGCCCTGGGCGAACGCGTTGCCGGGATCGACCTGCGCCAGCACGAGTTGGGCGACGCATTCCATGCCCAGCGCGTTCGGATGGAGCGGCGCCGCCAGCGCGGTCGCCGGCACCGGCTCGACCCAGCGCACGCCGGGGGCCGTGCAGGCGTCGTGGCCGATGCTACCGACATGCGCGTCGACAACGGCCGCGCCGTTGGCCGCCGCCTGCGTCGCCAGCATGTTGTTGAGCTCCTGCTCCTTCGCCCGCAGGTAGGGGACGTCGGCGTAGGCGAACGGGAGCTGGGGCCAGCAGCCGTTCCCTACCTCGGGGAGGATCGACAGGTACGAGACGAGGAACACTCTCGCGTCGGGTGCTCGGGTGTGGATGCCCTGCAACACCGTGGCCACCTTGGGCGCGGCGGCGGCGATGCGGTTGCTGATCTCGTCGACACCTCCGACGACATAGCGGTCCTGACACGGATGCGAGTTCGGGTCGCCGGTGAAGCAGCTGCGGGCGATCTCGGTGAAGCCGATGTCGTTGCCCCCGATGGTCACCGTGACGAGCGTGGTGGACGCGTCGAGGCTGTCGAACTGGGGCGGGTTGGGTCCGCCGTCCACGTTCTGCGGAGTCGTCATGTGGTCGGTCTTGGCGCCGCTGCAGGTCGCGTCACGAAATGGCGTTGCCAGCGCGGTCGCCACGAGGTGCACGTAGTTGTGGTCGGACTTCAGGCAGCCGATCGGGGTGGGCTGCTGGGTCGGGACCACCGGGCCGGCGGCGTAGGAATCACCCAGCCCGGTGTAGCTGCCGGTCTGCGCGCCGCCGGTGGTCGACGCGGGCAGGACGAGCCCGACGAGCGCGCACGCGACCAGGCCGAGTCGGCGGAGCGTCCGGAAGCCCACGGGCAGACGGTAGCGGTCACTACGCTCGGGCTCCGGCACTCCCAAGACGGTGGTGGGGGCAGAACGGATGACGCAGCGGGCCCGGGTGGGCAGGACGATCGCCCAGTCCTCGGCCTGGTTCGCGCCCGTCACCCGGCCGCCCGACGGCGCTCCGAACGTCGTGGTGATCGTGCTCGACGACCTCGGCTTCGGGCAGCTGGGGTGCTTCGGCTCCGACATCGTCACCCCGAACATCGACGCCCTCGCCGCCAACGGCCTGCGCTACAACCGCTTCCACGTCACGTCGCTGTGCTCGCCCACCCGGGCGTCGCTGCTGACCGGCCGCAACCATCACGCGGTCGGCATGGGGTTCCTCACCGACATTCCGATCGGCTTCCCCGGCTACGACGGCCGCATCCCGGAGTCGGCGGCCACGCTGCCGCGCATGTTGCGCGACGCCGGGTACGGCACGTTCGCGGTGGGGAAGTGGCACCTCGCACCCCGCTGGGAGCAGAGCGCCGCCGGCCCGTTCGGGCGCTGGCCGCTCGGGCTCGGCTTCGAGCGTTACTACGGGTTCCTCGGCGGGGACACGAACCAATGGACGCCCGAGCTCGTGTGCGACAACCAGTTCGTCGAGCCGCCCCGAACGCCCGCCGAGGGCTACCACCTCACCGAGGACCTGGCCGACCGGGCGATCGGGTACGTGCAGGACCAGCAGCAGGCGCGACCGAGCCAGCCGTTCTTCCTGTACTTCGCCACCGGGGCGATGCACGCGCCCCACCACGTCGCGTCCGAGTGGAGCGACGCCTACCGGGGCCGGTTCGACGACGGCTGGGAGGCGCTGCGCCGGCGGATCTTCGCCCGCCAGCTCGAGCTCGGTGTCGTTCCCGGCGGGACCGAGCTCACCGAGCGCCCGAGCTGGGTGCGCGACTGGGACGCGCTGCCGGCGGACGAGCGCCGCCTGTACGCGCGCCAGATGGAGGTCTTCGCCGGTTTCCTCTCGCACACCGACCGCGAGATCGGCCGGGTCGTCCAGTCCCTCGCCGACGGGGGCGTGCTCGACGACACCCTCATCCTGCTCATCTCCGACAACGGCACCAGCGCGGAAGGCGGCCCGCTCGGAACCCTGAACGAGCACCGCTTCACCCACGACATGACCGACGACCTCGCCGATTCCATCGCCCGGATCGACGACCTCGGCGGGTTCCGGGCGTACAACCACTACGCGTGGGGCTGGGCGTGGGCGGGCAACACGCCGCTGCGGCTGTGGAAGCGGTATACGTGGCTCGGCGGCGTCCGCACTCCGCTCGTGGTGCACTGGCCCGGCGGCGTCGGCGCGCCCGGTCAGGTCCGCCCGCAGTTCTGCCACGCGGTCGACCTCCTCCCGACGGTCCTCGACGCAACCGGGGTGACCGCTCCCGCGAGCGTCGACGGCGTCGCGCAGCAGCCGATCGACGGCGCCAGTCTCGTCCCGACATTCGCCGACGCCGCCGGCGCGAGCCCGCGCTCCACGCAGTACTTCGAGATGCTCGGGAGCCGGGCGATCTACCACGACGGCTGGAAAGCCACGACCGACCACGTCGGCGACCAACTCAGCGTCGAACGCGAGCTCCTCGAAGGGAGCCACGACTTCGACACCGATCGGTGGTGCCTCTTCGACCTCGAGGCCGACTTCTCCGAAGCGCGCGACCTCGCCGACGATCAGCCCGACCGCGTTCGGGCGCTGGTCGAGCTGTGGTGGGCGGAGGCGGGCCGCAACCAGGTGCTCCCACTCGACGATAGCTTCATCGGGCGGGCGATCGCGCTCGAGCCGTCGCCCAACCCGCCCCGCTTCCGCACGACGTACCGGCCGGGTGGTGGGGCGATCTCGGAGGACGCGCTCCCGCCGCTCGGCGGTGGGTTCCGCCTCATCGCCGACGTCGAGATGGAGGCGGAAGCGGAGGGGATCGTGTGTGCCCTCGGCGACTGGAACAACGGCTGGGCCGTCTACCTCCTCAGGGGAAGGCCCGTCGTGACGTTCAACCTGTTCGGTACACCCCACCGCGTGGCCGCGCCCGAACTGCTGTCATCGGGCCCGCACACGCTCGGCGTCGACTATCGCCGCGAGCCTCCTGCCGGTGGGCCGGTGGCGTTGGTGGTCGACGACGAGGTCGTCCACGAGGGCCGGCTCCCGGCCGACGTCCCGTTCCGGTGGCAGATCGGCGGGGCGGGTCTCTTGTTGGGACGCGACCGCGGCTTCCCGGTCTGCGACGACTACGATCCTCCGTTCCCGTTCACCGGGACGCTGCGTCAGGTCGCGTTCGAGATCGCGACCCTCGCGCCGCGAGACCCGGACGCCGAGGTCGCCGCCGCCCTCCAGCACGAATAGCCCTGCACTTTTGGCGTCGCGCAGTCCGGATAATCGGTGTCCGACCCCGCCGACGGTGCCGCGGGTCCTGCGACGCCAAAGCCTCAGGTCGGCCCGTCGGGCGGGATCTTGCTGAGGGTGGCAAAGCCGTTCGTGAAGGCGATCAGGTCGTCGGTCGGATCCTCGAGCGTCGACGTGCAGTCGACGGCCGCGAGCGCGTCACCCGTGGGCGCCGCCGGTACCTCGACGAGGCCCCGAATCTCTCCCGCGGCGCAGGTCGGGACGTTGATATTGACGACGTTGGTCGGATCGTCGTCCTTCACGAGCTCCTTGCGGTGCTGCTTCACCCACGTGATCGCCTCGTCGACGCCGGCGGCGTAATCGGGGGAGTCCCCGAGCCCGGCGCTGACCGCGACGCCCGGGATCCCGCGCCCGACCGCGGTGCGCGCCGCGCCCACGGTGCCGGAAACCGTGAACACGGGCCCGAGGTTCTGGCCCTGGTTCACCCCCGACACCACGACGTGCGGGATCTTCGGGATGCCGCCGTCGAGGGCGAAGTTCACCGTGTCGGCGGGGAAGCCCTCGACCGCGATCGCCGGGTATCCGCCGGCGGTCGTCGTCTCGGTGGTCACCAACTCGCCGGCGGTCGTCTGGGCACCGGTCCCGCTCTGGTTGGCCGCGGGCGCGACCACAGTCACCTTTACCCGAGAGAGGTCACGCAATCCCTCGACCAGTGCGTCGATCCCGGGCGCGGTGACGCCGTCGTCATTGGTGACCAGGATGCGGAGAACCTTCGGCTTGTGGCCGGGCGCGGCGCCCGAGGACAGGGTCGCGACGGCGAGGAACATGGCCGCGGCAACGAGCACCGCCAGCGGGCGAAGGAGGCGGGATCGCACGGCCGGAGCCTACGTGCCTGGGAAAGCGCCAGCGCGTGGCCGCGCCCGCGAACTCGTCGGCCGTTCCTTCCACGATCACGGCCTCGGCCGCCGACTCGGGGCAGACGACGCACTCGGGCCGGCGCGCCAGGGTGCGGGCCTTGCGGGTGAGCCGCCCGGTGCTGAAGTAGAGGTGTCCGTCGAGCTACACGGCCCAGACGGGCATGGCGTGGGGCCGGGCGGCGTCGATGCGCTGGACCCCGGCCTAACTCGCCGAGCCGAACTCGGATTGCTCGAAGCCCCGGAGGTTTCCCAGACCGCGGAACAGGTAGCTGGTGCCGTCGGTCGTGGTCAGGATCGCCCGCCCGCCGAACTCCCGACCGTCCTCGGCCTCGAGCCGCAGGCGGTACTCGCCCTGCACGAGCCAGCGCTTCTCGTCGCAGTGGGCCGAGACCTCCCAGTCGAAGAGCCCGATCTCCGATTCGGTGGCGTCGTCTCGACGCACCACGAGCCCGGCACGTCGAACGTCGACCACCTCGTCGTTCACCCAGACCCGCGCCACGTCGAACTGCTTCGTCGGCACCGGGCGAGCATATGGGGCCCCGACCCGGGAGGAGCTGTTGGGCGGCGGCACTGCACACTCGTGCCGCGTTCGCGATGTCGACTGCTCGTCGTCGCCACCGTGAGGAGAAATACCGGATCTGTCATCATCACGCCGTGCCCGAATCGGACGTCGGCTCGCGTGATCTGATCGACACCCGCCTGCGCGTGCTCAGTTGGAACGTGTGGTGGCGGTTCGGGCCGTGGGAGCGGCGCCAGCCCGCCATCGAAGCCACCCTCGCCCGTATCGACGCCGACGTCGTGGCGCTCCAGGAGGTCTGGTCGGAGGTCGGGGGGCGCGACCAGGCCGGGGTGCTGGCCGAGCGGCTCGGCTACCACCACGCGTTCGCCCCCGGATTCGACGACGGCTCGGTCGGGTTCGGCCTCGCGGTGCTCTCCCGCTGGCCGATCGCAGAGAGTGAGGTCCGGCCGCTCCCCAGCCTCCCCGGCGTGGACGAGCTTCGGATCATGCTCAAGGCCGGGATCGACGGCCCCCGGGGGCGCTTCGACGTGTTCACGACCCACCTCAACTGGCGCTACGACGAGAGCCACGTCCGCCAGCTCCAGGTGAAGGCGCTGGCCGAGATGGTGGGGGAGTCGGACGGGCGCGCCTACCCGGCGATCGTCTGCGGCGATCTCAACGCTGAGCCGGTGTCGGACGAGATCCGGATGCTGACCGGTCGCGCCGCGGTGCCAGTGCCGCGGCTCGTGTTCGTCGACGCGTGGGACGTGGCCGGCGACGGGCCCGGCTACACGTGGGCGAACGCCAACCCGTTCGCGGCGCGTGACCTCGAGGCTGATCGCCGCATCGACTACGTGCTGGTCGGCTGGCCCAAGGCACGGGGCGCGGGGCATGTGGTCGCGGCGGCGGTCGAGGCCGTCGACCCGGTCGATGGTGTGCACCCGTCCGACCATTACGCCGTGCTGGCCGAGCTGCGGTACTGATGCCGCCTTCGACCGATCTGACCACGGGGCTGCGGGTCGAGCCCGGCATCCCCGCGGGCCTCGACCGGCGCGACCCGGCCGACCGCCTGGGCTTCGCCGGCAAGACGGAGGCGCGGGCGGCGCTCGAACCGCTGCGGGCCGAGCTCGACGC
>JACDBD010000449.1 GCA_013695115.1 Actinomycetota bacterium
AACGTCAGCTGCGCCGTAGACCGGCGCCGGCGGCGGGGCCTTGGTGAGCTCGTGGACGGCCGATCCCATTCTTCATCCAGCACAGCCGGGACGTCTTTGCCGACTAGTCGCGATCGGTCTCGGTCCCGGCCGCGTGCGGTCACTGGCGCCTACGACGTTCGAGCAGCGACTCCGGCCCGACCTCTTGCTGCAGCCCGTATTTCGTCGAGGGGCAGCCCGGCTTGCTCGCACAGCGTCGCCAGGTCGAAGTAGATGCTCTCGCCCGCCATCAAATCGCCTTCGAACCGGGCGACGTTCGTAAACGGTACGGCGAAGGACCGGCCGCTCGGCGCGACGCCGAGCCAGTCACCCCCGCTCGTGCCCTGCAGGAAGCCCCACGCGACCATCACATCGTCGCCGAAGGCCACGCCCTGGTCGTCCGGCGTGAGGTCGGGGAACGCGGTGAAGTAGCCCACGTAAGCCGCACGAGCGGCCTCGCGCCCTTCGCTGCGGAATCCGAGGGCGATGGTCTCCAGGTAACAGTCCGGCGTGAAGGTGTCCATGATGGCGTCGTAGTCGCGGCGCGCCTCCGCCTCGCGGTGGGTGCGGAACAGCCGTTCCATCTCCTGATGATCCACGAGGTCTCCCCTCTGATCACAGCCGTGCAGCGGCCAACTTGTCGACAGATGCCCGATCGGCGTGCGCGGTGCGCCAGGGGCCCTAGCCGTCAGCTGCACCGTAGACCGGCGCAGGCGGCGGGGCCTTGCCGAGGAGCTCGTGCACCGCTGCGCCCACGTCAGCCGGGTCCCACCGGGCGCCCTTGTCGACCCGGGGCCCGTGCTGCCAGCCGTCGGCGACGCCGATGATGCCACCCTCGACCTCGAACACCCGGCCGGTGACGGCGCGGGATTCGGCACTCCCGAGCCACACCACCAGCGGGCTCACGTTCTCGGGCGCCATCGCGTCGAAACCCTCGTCCGGCTGGGCCATCGTCTCGGCGAACGTGCCTTCGGTCATCCGTGTCCGCGCCGCCGGCGCGATCGCGTTGGCGGTCACGCCGTAGCGGGCCAACTCGGCCGCTTCGACGAGCGTGAGCGCGGCGATGCCGGCCTTGGCCGCCGAGTAGGTGCCCTGGCCGACGCTGCCCATGAGGCCCGCGCCCGAGCTGGTGTTGATGACGCGGGCATCGACTGCCTCCCCCGCCTTCGACTGCTCGCGCCAGTAGCTGGTCGCGTGGCGCGTCGGGCAGAAGTGGCCCTTGAGGTGGACCCGGATCACCGCGTCCCACTCCTCCTCGGACGTGCTCACGACCATCCGGTCGCGCAGGAACCCGGCGTTGTTCACCAGCACGTCGAGGCGACCGAACGCGTCGAGCGCAGCTGCGACCAGCCGTCCGGCGCCGTTCCAGTCGGCGACGTCGTCGCCGTTGGCGATCGCCTCTCCGCCGGCCGCACGGATCGCGTCAACGACCTCACCGGCGGGACCGTTCGATGAACCGGTCCCGTCGAGGTCGGCGCCGAGGTCGTTGACGACAACCCGCGCGCCCTGGCGGGCGAACTCGAGTGCGTGGGCGCGTCCGAGGCCGCGACCGGCACCGGTGACGACCACGACCCTTCCCTCGCAGAGACCGGTCAACTCGCGTTCCTCCAGCCACTTCCGATCGGGCACTTCGATCTGACGGGGCGTCAGGTACGGTAGCGCCCGTGCGGCTGGGCGTGACGATGTTCCCCACCGACCGGTCGATGGACATCCGGGAGTTGGCGCGCGCGACCGAAGAACGGGGCTTCTCCTCTCTCTATGTGCCCGAGCACACCCACATCCCCACCAGCCGGGCCACGCCGGCGCCAACCGGCGACGAGGAGTTGCCCGAGTACTACCGGCGCACGCTCGACCCGTTCGTCGCCCTCACGGCCGCCGCCGCGGTGACAAGTCGGCTACGCGTCGGCACCGGGATCTGCCTGGTCGCCCAGCGCGACCCGGTGGTGACCGCCAAGGAAGTGGCGACGCTCGACTTCCTATCCGGTGGTCGCTTCACCTTCGGTATCGGCTTCGGCTGGAACGTCGAGGAGATGGCCGACCACGGCGGCGAGTACCGGGAGCGGCGCGCCGTCGCCCGCGAGAAGGTCCTGGCCATGCAACGGCTGTGGCAGGACGACGAGGCGGAGTTCTCGGGCGAGCACGTGAAGATCTCACCGAGCTGGTCGTGGCCCAAGCCGGTGCAGAAGCCGTACCCGCCGGTCCTGATCGGCGGGGGCGGGGGCCCCTCCCTGTTCGCCCACATCGCCGAGTACGCCGACGGCTGGATACCCATTGGCGGCCGCGGGCTCACGCAGGCCTTGCCCGAGCTGCGCGCCGCGCTGGAGACGGCGGGCCGTGAACCCGACACGATTCAGGTCGTTCCGTTCGGGACGTTGCCCAACCAGGGCAAGCTCGACCACTACGCGACGCTCGGCATCGACGACGTCATCCTGCAGCTGCCGTCGGCTCCCGCCGACAAGGTGATGAAGGTACTCGACGGGTACGACCAGTTCGTGACCGGAGCGAACGGGTGAGCGATGTGCTGTCGTCCCCGCTGCGAGTCGGATCGGCGACGATCCGCAACCGCGTGTACCGCGCCCCCGTGCTCGAGGGCGCCGGCTCCGGGCCCGACGCCGCCGACACCTTCACCAAGGCGTTCGTGCCCAATGCCCGCCACGGCGTCGGACTGATCATCCAGGGCAGCGCCTGCGTCTACGAGGAGGGCCGCACCTCGCCGGGCATGACCCTCGTCCATACCCGCGAGCTCATGCTGGCCATGGCCGAGATGGTGCGAGAGGTCCATGACGCGGGCGCGGCGATCTTCCTCCAGATCGGGCACGGCGGCGTCTACGCGATGGAGGGATGGCACGAGCCGTACGCGAGCGAGCGGAAGGGACCGCTGCTGGCGGCGTCGCCACTCCCCCTGACGCTGCGGCCGAGCTTCCGGGGCGTGCCGGTGCACGTGATGTCCACCGACGAGGTACACGCCCTCTGCCGGCGCAACGGGGAAGCCGCCGGTTGGGCTCGGGAAGCGGGCTACGACGGGATTCAGCTCGGCTCGGCCAACGCCAAGCTGCTCGACCAGTTCCTCTCGCCGTTCTACAACCGCCGCACCGACGAGTTCGGCGGCTCACCCGAGAAGCGCGCCCACATCCTGCGGCTCATCCGGGAGCACGTCGCCGACCACGCCGGGCCCGACTTCCCGTGCACGGTGAAGGTGCCGGCGGAGAAGGCGCCGCCGTTCGCCCGCCACGTCACCTTCGACGAGGCGATGCGCACGTGCGAGCTGGTGGCCGAGTGGGGCTACGACGCGGTCACCCCCGTGGAGGTCTCGGTGTTCCCCGACACGACCCTCAGCCGCGGCGGCGTGCCGTCGTCGCTGTGGAAGAACCAGTCGATGAAGGCCCGGCTGCGCACCGCGGCGCCGTCACGGGTACGACGCGCGACCCTGAAAGCCGGCTCGTACGTCGGCGGGCGCCGCAACCCGTTCGACCCGGTCTGGAACCGCACGTTCTTCCGGGAGGCGAAGCGACGCGTCTCCATCCCGGTGTTCGCGGTCGGCGGCATCCGCACCGGCGAGGAGGCGCGCCAGATCGTCGCCGACGGCGAAGCCGACATGGTCGGGTTCGGTCGTCCGTTCTACGCGCAAGACGATCTCGCCCAGCACATCCTCGGTGACGATCACGACGCGCACGCGTTGTGTCAGAGCTCGAACCTGTGCGTACCCGCGCAGCTGCTGGGAATGAAGGGGGTCTGTTACAACCCGGAGGTCAAGAAGCTGAAGGCCGCCGCGCGCCAAACAGCCGACTAGGGCAGGGTGCGATAGCGCCTCGTGGCAGTACCGATCGGCTCCCGGTTACGCGGCCTTCTCCCAGACCGAGACGTGGCTCCTGCTGTCGCTCGTGAAGGGCTCCCGCTTCCAGCCGCTCCAGCGCTCCCGCAAGGACATTCCGGCGAGTCGCGCCATCAGGTCGAGTTCGGACGGCCACACGTAGCGAAAGGGTTGCGAGAAGACTCCGAGCTGGTTGTCGCCGACCTGGTAATGGTGAGAGACCAGGCCTTGCGCGGCGATGTCGTACTCGTCGAAGCCGAGCCTCGTCGGGCTCACATGAAACGCCCGGACGGTCTCGCCGAGCGGAAGGCGTTGGAGCGCAGGAACCTCGACCTCGATGACGAAGCACCCACCGGGCTCGAGCTGCGCAGCGACGTTCTGGAAGCACTGAACCTGTTCATCCTGCGTGGTGAGGTTCTCGATCGTGTTGTACACCAGGTAGGCGAGCCTGAACGCCCCACTCACCCTGGTGGTGGCGAAGTCGCCGATCGTCACGCCGATGTCGTCTGCGCCCGGCTTTGCTTGCAGCTGTGCGACCATGGCCGGTGACAGCTCGATCCCGTGCACGCGGACGCCCCGCCGGCTGAGCGGTAATGCGAGACGACCGGTACCGATGCCGAGCTCGAGGGCGGCGCCTGTTCCTGCCAGATCGGCGAGGAAGCTCACAGCCGGGTCGACGACCGCAGGGTCGAACATGTCCGCCGAGTCCGCGTCGTACTCCTTCGCTACCCGTTCGTCGAAGTAGATCTCTGGCACGGGCGCACCATGGCAGGAGTGCCCTGAAGGCCGCCACCGAATTACGTTCAGGGACGCATTGGTCGGTTGGTCCAGGTGCCGTCCTCGCGGCGGAACCAGCCGCCGGCGGCGAGGCTGCCCCCGTCGGCGTGCACCGTCGTGCCGGTGACGAAGGCGGAGAGGTCGGAGGCGAGGAACAGCGCCACCCCGGCCAGGTCGTCGGCGGTGCCGAAGCGTCCGACCGGTACCCAGGTCGGGATCAGGTTCTGCTGCTCCTCCGGGACCCACTTGTCGTAGGGGACCTGGAGTGACCGGGTGAGGTCGGGCGCGATCGCGTTGACCCGGATGCCCTTGCCGCCGAGCTCGAGCGCCAGGCTCTTCGTGAACGCGGTGACCCCGCTCTTGAACGCCGAGTACACCGCGAAGCGGGGAATGCCCCGGAACGCCTCCACCGTCGACAGGCTGATCACGCTGCCGCCGTCGCCCTGCTCGATCAT
>JACDBD010000005.1 GCA_013695115.1 Actinomycetota bacterium
GCGGGCCCTCGAGGGGGCGGTCTTCCTGACCGTCATCGACGGTCGCCCGCCACGCGGCCTCGACGAGGTCGCGCTCGGGGCCGAGACCCTGGCGGCCCTGGGCCGCGGCATCGGCGACACCGTCACGGCCGCGGGCCGGGACGGGGAGCAGAGGGTGCGCATCGTCGGCCGCGTGGTGTTCCCCAGGCTCGACGACCGTGCCGTGCTCGCCGACGGGGCCGCGTTCACCGAGGAGGGCCTGGGCCAGCTCGTCGTCGACGACGAGGGCGGTGACGGTGGCTTCACCCAGGCCCTGGTGCGCTTTGCGCCGGGGGTCGACGATGACGGGGCGCGCCGGCGCCTCCAGGAGGCTGCGGGAGAGCCACCCCAGGGCCCGCAGCTCCCGACCGAGGTCGCCCGGCTCACCCAGGTCGACCGGCTCCCCCAGGTGCTGGCCGCCTTCCTCGCGCTCCTCGCGACTCTCGCGGTGGGCCACGCGCTCGTGACGTCAGTTCGCCGGCGCCGGCAGGATCTCGCGATCCTCAAGACACTGGGCTTCGTCCGCCGGCAAGTGTCGGCCACCGTGGCCTGGCAAGCAACCACGCTCGTGATCGTCGGGCTGGTGGCGGGCATCCCCACCGGGATCGTCGCCGGGGGCTGGGCGTGGGCGCTCGTCGCCGACCGCCTCGGCATCGCCACCGGCGCGGCCGTGCCGCTGCTGGCCGTGCTGCTCGCGATCCCGACCGCGATCTTCGTCGCCAACCTCATCGGGTTCCTGCCCGGGCGCATCGCCGGCCGCACGAAGCCCGCCGCCGTGCTGAGGACCGAATAGATGACGCCTGTCTGGTACCGGTTTCGGGCCGAGTTGCGCACGCGCTGGCGGGCTTGGTTGAGCCTCACGCTCTTGATCGGGGTTGCCGCCGGCGCCGTGATTGCGCTTGCGGCGGGGGCCACTCGGACCGACAGCGCCTACACCCGGTTCCTGCGCAATCAACTCGCCTATGACGCTGCCGTCTATCTCCCACCCGAGGGCGCCGCCCCGGGGCTCGCCCGGTTCGAGCCCGACGCGATCGCGGCGCTTCCCGAGGTCGACGAGGCGGTGACGGGACGCGCGTTCGCTGCCGGCCAAGGTGTCGCGCTCGCCGACGGCGACGGGCTCGTGGGCACCGAGATCAATCGATTCAAGATCCTCGAGGGTCGGGCGGCGGACCAGGATCGGGTCGACGAGGTCGTCATCGGGTTCGATTTCGCCCGTGACCACGATCTGGACGTGGGCGATCGCCTGCGGCTCGCAAATCCGGCCGCCGCTACGGCGCCGGATGAGCCGGACAATCCGGTCGGGCAGGCATTCGTCGACACGACCCGCTGGGTGCTCGAAGCGCTACCCGACGGGCACGCGAACATCGTGGGCATCGAGGCATCGCCGGGTGAGTTCCCACCCAAGCTCAGCGGCGAGGAAACCCCGAACGTGCCCGCGGTCCATCTCACGGCGGCGTTCTACCGCCACATGGAGGCCGGACCCGACACGAGCCTGATCGACCAGTACGTCGTCCTCGTCCGGCTCGAGCACGGTTCGGCCGACCTCGAGGCGTTCCGCGGCGGGATCGAGCGGCTCAGTGAGGGAAGCCCGTTCCAGCTCATCCTCCAACGTGATCAGGCGGCGAACGTGCAGCGGTCGTTCCACCTCCAGGCCGTCGCGCTGCGTCTGCTTGCCGCGCTGGCGGCGATCGTGTCGGCGCTGATCCTCGGGCAGCTCCTCGTCCGCAACGCTCATCTCGAAGCGGTCGAGCTGTCCACCCTCGACGCGCTCGGCATGACGCACCCGCAGCGGTTCGGGCTGGCCATGCTCCGGACCGGCGCGATCGCAGTCGGCGCGGCGCTGGTCGCGGGTGCGCTTGCGATCGCCGTGTCCCCACTCCTTCCCCGGGGCTTGGCCCGTATCGCCGAGCCCGACCCCGGGGTGGCCGCCGACGTCGGTGCGCTCACCGTCGGCGAAGGGTTGACGGTTCTCCTTGCGGTCGGGCTGGCGGCCTGGCCGGCGTGGCGTGCGAGCCGACTCACCGTGACACCGGCGCGCATCGGGCTGCCGGCGGCGCGCCGCCGCCCTCGGCTCGCGTCCGCGATTGCGGGCACGGGGCTCTCGCCGCCACCGACCGCAGGTATCCGCATGGCCCTGGACTCTGGTGCAGGTCGTGATGCCGTTCCCGTCCGCAGCACTGTGATCTGCCTGACGCTGGCCGCTCTCGCGCTGGTCGCGGCACTGACATTCGGCGCCAGTCTCACCCACCTTCTCGACAGCCCGCGCCTCTACGGCGTCGCCTACGACCTCCAGTTCACGGTCTTCGACGAGGAGGGTGACTTCGAGCGCGACACACCCGCGCTCCTCCGAGCAGAGGGCATCGAGGACATCGGCTTCGGGTACACGGGCCTCCCCCTCGGAGCCGGTCGAAGTCGCTTCGATGCACTCGCGCTCGACGCGATCTCGGGCGACATCCGACCGCCGCTGCTCGAGGGCCGGCAGCCGGACGCCAGCGACGAGATCGCGCTCGGAACGCGGACGATGGAGGAGTTGGGCGTCGAGCTCGGTGACGAGCTCGAGGTCGGGTCGCAGGGGGGACCGAGCGTTCCGATGGGCGTCGTCGGTCGCACCGTCATTCCACCCGTGACCGACTCCGGTCGGCTGGGCGAGGGGGCGGTCGTCACGGTCGGCGGCGCGCAACGGCTGATCCCGGAGTTGCCCGAGCTCGACCCGGGCAGCTTCTACGTGCAGCTGCCGCCCGGCGTTGGCCAGGACGAGATCCTGGCCCACGTCGCGGACGGGCTCGGAGTCGATCCGGACACCGTTGACGGCAGCGCGGGCTCGTCGACGCCGGCCGACATCGTGAACTTCGGCCAGGTCGAGAGCATGCCCTTGGCCCTGGCCGCGATGCTGGGTGTGCTCGGTGTGGGCACGCTTGCCCACCTCCTCGCGACCGCGGTTCGGCGCCGGCGACGAGAGCTCGCACTGCTCAAGACGCTCGGGTTCACCCGCGGCGACGTGCGAGTAGCGGTGGCGTGGCAGGCCACGACGGTGGTTGCCCTCGCGCTGCTCATCGGTCTGCCCCTCGGGATCGCGGCGGGCCGCACGGTTTGGATCCTCTTCGCCGACGACCTCGGTGTCGTACCCGAGCCGTGGTTCCCGGTCCTCGCGGTCGCGCTCATGGTCGCGCTCGCCGTGCTCGTCGCCAACCTCGTCGCCGCCGTACCGGCTTGGGTCGCCGCCCGGACCCGCCCCGCGACCGTCCTACGATCGGAGTAAACGTGACCAGCACCCTCGAACGCGCCGGGATCACCACGCCGGCCGAAGCCACCACCATCGCTCCCAGCGGGCGGCGACTCGTAGCCGTCGTGCTCATCGTCGCGTCGGTGGCGCTCGGCGCGTGGGCCGCGCTGGCGGTGACCGATGCCGACGCACTCGGGGAGCATCAGCAGGTCGTGCGGCTCGTCCTGGTGGCGGCGTGGATCGTCGCGGGAACGGCGCTGGTGGTGCGACGCCCCGACGAACCACTCGGGGTCCTCGTGCTGGCCAGCACCGTGACCGGCGCCGCCGCCACCGCGAGCGCGGCCGCGTTGCTGGGGCCCGACCAGGGCTCGGGGCTCGAAGC
>JACDBD010000033.1 GCA_013695115.1 Actinomycetota bacterium
GAGCTCGAGCGCGCGCCGCGCCGATGCCTCGCCCGCGTCGCCGCCCGAGCCGTAGGCCCGCTGCTTGACCAGCTCGAGGTAGTCGTCGCAAAACCCCCAGAAGAACCGCTCGGTGCGTTCCAGTGCCCGGGCGTAGTCGTAGTCGTCGAACGCCGTCGTCGCGTCGTCGACGAGGCCCGCGAGCCCGTGCAGCAGCGACCGGTCGAGCGTCGCGGTCACGACGCCGTCGGTCGGCGCGTCGCCGCGCACGCCCAGGGCGAACTTCGACGCGTTGAGCAGCTTGATCGCGAGGCGGCGCCCCACCTTCATCTGGCCCTCGTCGAACGCGGTGTCGACGCCCGGTCGCCCGTTCATCGCCCAGTAACGCACCGCGTCGGAGCCGAACTTCTCGAAGTACTCGACCGGCGTGACGACGTTCCCCTTCGACTTCGACATCTTCTTGCGGTCGGGGTCGAGGACCCAGCCGTTGATCATGGTGTCGCGCCAGGGCAGCGTGCCGTGCTCGAGGTGCGCCCGCAGCACAGTGGCGAAAAGCCAGGTGCGGATGATCTCGCCACCCTGGGGCCGTAGGTTCATCGGGAACAAGCGGGAGAAGCGGTGGTGGTCGTCTTCCCAGCGGGTCGCGATCTGGGGCGTGAGAGAGGACGTCGCCCACGTGTCCATGATGTCGGGGTCGCCGACGAACCCGCCGGGCTGACCGCGTTGTGCCTCCGTGCAGCCGTCGGGGACGTCGTTGGAGGGGTCGACAGGGAGCCGGTCCTCCCCCGGCAGGAGCGGGTGCGCGTGGTCGACGGTGCCGTCGTCGCCGAGCGGGTACCAGACCGGGAAGGGCACGCCGAAAAAGCGCTGCCGGCTGATGAGCCAGTCGGTGTTGAGCCCCTCGACCCAGCTCTCGTACCGGGCGCGCGTGTGGGGTGGGTGCCAGCGCAGCTCGCGGCCGCGCTCGAGCAGCGCGGCCCGCAGGTCGGGGTCGTTGGCACCGTTGCGGATGTACCACTGGCGGGTGGTCACGATCTCGAGCGGCCGCGAGCCCCGCTCGTAGAACTTCACCGGGTGGGTGATGGGCTTCGGCTCACCGTCGAGCGCGCCGGAGTCGCGCAGCAGCTCGACCACGCGCGCCCGCGCCTGCTTGACGTTCTTGCCCCCGAGTTCCCGGTACCGCACGTCGGCCTCGGGGTCGGTCGCGTCCCAGTCGGGCGGGTCGGCGGCGAGGCGGCCGTCACGACCCATGACACTCCGGGTCGGCAGCCGCAGTTCCCGCCACCACACGACGTCGGTCACGTCTCCGAACGTGCAGACCATGGCGATGCCGGTGCCCTTCTCCGGCTCGGCCAGCGGGTGCGCCACCACCGGCACCCGCACCCCGAACAGCGCCGTCGTCACCTCGGTGCCGAAGCGATCCCGGAAGCGTTCGTCGTCGGGATGGGCGACCAGGGCGACGCAGGCAGGGATGAGCTCGGGCCGGGTCGTCTCGATCAGGATGTCGGGCGCGCCGTCGACCCCACCGAAGCGGACGCGGTGATATGCGCCGGCTTCCTCGCGGTCCTCCAGCTCGGCCTGGGCCACCGCGGTCCGGTCGTCGACGTCCCAGAGCGTCGGCGCCTCGGCCTGGTACGCCTCACCCCGCCCCAGCATCCGCAGGAACGCGCGTTGCGAGGCCCGCTGGGCAACCTCCCCGATCGTCGTGTACGTGAGTGACCAGTCCACCGAGAGCCCGAGCCGCCGCCACAGGTCCTCGAAGGCCTGCTCGTCGATCTTGGTCAGCGCCTCGCAGAGCTCGACGAAGTTGGGGCGGGAGACCGCGATCGGTTGCTTGCCCGGCTTCTCCGGCGGCGAGAAGTCGGGGTCGTACGGTAGCGACGGGTCGCAGCGCACGCCGTAGTAGTTCTGGACCCGGCGCTCGGTCGGAAGCCCGTTGTCGTCCCACCCCATCGGGTAGAAGGCCTCGCGCCCCCGCATCCGGTGGTAGCGCACGACCGCGTCGGCCTGCGCATACCCGAACACCGACCCCATGTGCAGCGAACCGCTGACCGTGGGCGGCGGCGTGTCGACCGAGTAGATCTCGTCACGCGTCTTGGACCGGTCGAACGCGTAGGTGGCGTCGGCCTGCCAGCGCTCATCCCACTTCGACTCGATCCCGTCGAGCGAAGGTTTCTCGGGCGCGCCCATGGGCCCGAGTCTACGAACTACGCGCTGCGGCGCTCGGTGTCACCGGCCTCGCCGGCGGTGATGAGCGTGGGTGTCACCCGGTCGAGGACCACGTTGGCGTCGATCACGCACTGGGCGACGTCGGAGCGGCTGGGCAGGTCGTACATGACCTCGAGCAGCACCTCTTCGAGGATGGCGCGCAGGCCACGGGCGCCGGTGCCCCGCTTGAGGGCCTCCTCGCCCACCGCCTCCAGCGCGTCGTCGCTGAACACGAGCGACACCTCGTCGAACTGGAAGAACTTCTGGTACTGCTTCAAGAGCGCGTTCTTGGGCTCGACCAGGATGCGGATGAGCGCCTCCTTGTCGAGGCTGTGTACCGCGCCGATGACGGGCAGGCGGCCGACGAACTCGGGGATGAGGCCGAACTTCAGCAGGTCCTCGGGCAGGACGCCGGCGAGCACCGCGCCGAGATCCTTCTCGTCGGACTTGCGGATGTCGGCGCCAAACCCTACGCCGTGGTTGCCGAGCCTGCTCTCGATGATCTTGTCGATCCCCGCGAACGCGCCGCCGCAGATGAAGAGGATGTTGGTGGTGTCGATCTGGATGAACTCCTGGTGCGGGTGCTTGCGCCCGCCCTGGGGCGGCACCGACGCGGTCGTCCCCTCCAGGATCTTCAGCAGCGCCTGCTGCACGCCTTCGCCGGAGACGTCGCGCGTGATCGACGGGTTCTCGGCCTTGCGGGCGATCTTGTCGATCTCGTCGATGTAGATGATCCCGGTCTCGGCCTTCTTCACGTCGTAGTCGGCTGCCTGGATCAGCTTGAGGAGGATGTTCTCGACGTCCTCACCGACGTAGCCGGCTTCGGTGAGCGCGGTGGCGTCGGCAATGGCGAACGGCACCTTGAGCAACCGGGCGAGCGTCTGGGCCAGCAGCGTCTTCCCGCAGCCGGTCGGTCCGATCAGCAGAATGTTCGACTTCTGGAGCTCGACCTCGGGATCGCCGTACGCGCCCGCCTGCACCCGCTTGTAGTGGTTGTAGACGGCGACGGAGAGGATCTTCTTCGCCTGGTCCTGCCCGATGACGTAGTCGTTCAGGTACTCGTAGATCTCACGGGGTTTCGGCAGGTCGTCGAAGCGCACCTCGCTGGTCTGCGAGAGCTCCTCTTCGATGATCTCGTTGCAGAGGTCGATGCACTCGTCGCAGATGTAGACGCCGGGCCCGGCGATCAGCTTCTTGACCTGCTTCTGCGTCTTGCCGCAGAACGAGCATTTCAGCAGGTCGCCGCCATCGCCGAACTTCGCCACGCGCCCCCCTTAGCCTCGCGGTCCGGTCAGCTCACCCCGGCGGCCGCGGCCACCTGGGCGAGCTCCCGGTTGGTGATGACCTGGTCGATAATCCCGTACGTCTCGGCCTCGGGCGCGCTCATGATGAAGTCGCGGTCGGTGTCGTGGGCGACCTTGTCGACGGGCTGGCCGGTGTGGTGGGCGAGCAGCTCGTCGAGCAGCTCGCGCATGCGGATGATCTCCTTGGCCTGGATCTCGATGTCGACCGCCTGGCCCGAGGCGCCGCCGTGGGGTTGGTGGATGAGGATGCGGGCGTGCGGCAGCGAGTAGCGCTTCTGCGGCGCGCCGGCCGCGAGCAGGACGGCCGCGGCGGACGCCGCCTGGCCTACACAGATCGTCTGCAGGTCGGGCTTGATGTACTGCATCGTGTCGTAGATGGCGAAGAGCCCGGTGATGTCGCCGCCGGGAGAGTTGATGTAGATGGAGATGTCCTTGTCGGGGTCTTCGCTCTCGAGGTGCAGCAGCTGGGCGATCATCAGGTTCGACACGGTGTCGTCGATGGGCGTGCCCAGGAAGATGATGCGCTCCTTGAGCAGCCGGGAGTAGATGTCGAACGCACGCTCGCCCCGGTTGGTCTGCTCGATAACGGTGGGGACGAGGTAGTTGCGGATGGGCTCGTTCACGCCTTCGACTCCTCTGCGGGGGGCTGCTGTGACACCTCTTGATCCTCTGGTTGCTGGCCTGACGCCGGTTCCTCGTCGGGAAGGCTGAGGTCGAGCGGCTTGCCCTGCTCGTCGACCACGGTGGCCCGGTCGACCAACAGCTGCAACGCCTTCCCTCTGGCGATGTCAGATCGTACCGCCTCCAGGAGGCCCCGGCGGTCGAGATCGCGCCGCACCTTGGCAGGCTTTTCCTCCATCCTCTCGGCCAGACGGGCAATCTCGGCGTCTAGCTCCTCCTCCGTAGCCGTGATGCCCTCCTGCGCGACGACGGCGCGCAGCGCGAGGTCGGCACGCACGCCCGCGGTCGCACCCTGGCGCACCGCGGCAACGAACGCCTCCTGTTCCTGGCCGGTCGCGGCCAGGTATTGCTCGATCGTCGCGCCCTGCCCTTCGAGCCGGTGGGCGAGGTCGTGGAGCCGGCGCTCCATCTCCTGGTGCACGAGGGCGTCGGGGAGCTCGATGTCGACCAGCTCGGCCGCCGCCTCCAGCACCTTGTCGCGCGCCGCCATCTGCGTCTGGACCGTCGAGACGAGCTCGAGGCGTCGGCGGACGTCGGCGCGCAGCTCGTCGACGGTGTCGAACTCGCTCGCCTCCGACACCCAGTCATCGGTGACCTCGGGAAGCACCTTGCGCTTGACGTCCTTCACCAGGACCTGGAACGCGACCTCTTCGCCCGCTCGGTCGCCGAAGCGCTCCGGGAGCCGGTCGTTGAACTTGAGGATCTCGCCCGGGCGCTTGCCCCGGAGCTCCTCGTCGAGCTTGGGTACGACCAAGCCCGAACCGACCTCGTAGAGGAAGTCGGTGGCGGTCAGACCCTCGATCGCCTCGTCGTGGACGTACCCCTTGATGTCGATCTCGGCGTAGTCGCCGTCGGTGAGCGGCGCCGCCGACTCCGCGAGGTCGGCGAACCGGTTGCGGAGTGCGTCAATCTGCGCGTCGAGGGCCTCCTCGGTCACGTCCGGGCTCGAGACCTCGACGCGCAGCGCGTCGTAGCCGTTGATCGTGGCCACCGGCCGGATCTCGACCACCGCGTCGAACTCGACGTCGCCCTCGTCCTCGCCCGACGTGATGTCGATGTCAGGCGGCGCGATCGCGTCGAGATGCTCGGCGTCGACCGCGTCGGCGTAGTAGCCGGGCAGGGCCTCCTGGAGCGCCTCGCGGCGGGCGACGTCGGGCCCGAACCGGGCCTCCAGGAGCTCACGCGGGACCTTCCCGGGCCGGAAGCCGGGGATCTTGACGTCGGAGGCCAGCTTGCGGAAGGCGGCATCGACGGCCTTGTCGAACTCGGAGGCCGGGATCGCCACGTGCAGGCGCACCTTGTTGCCATCGAGGGCTTCGACCGACGTGCTGACGGGCGCCATGGGGACGGCCACTGTACCCGCGGCCTCCCGCGCGTCCGCGCTCCTCCTCGATGCGCAGACGCGTGCGAAGCTCTGGCGGTGAGCGGAGATATCGGGACGGTCGACCGCGGGCTCACCCACGTCGCCCTCCCCGTCACCGACATCGACGCCAGCATCGAGTTCTACCGGCGCTACGCAGACATGGACGTCGTGCACCGGCGCCGCGACGACGAGACCGGCACCACCGTCGTGTGGATCAGCGACCGCACCCGCCCCTTCGTCGTGGTCCTCATCGAGCAGGCGGCTATCTCGCACGCGCTCGGCGGGTTCGCGCACCTCGGCGTCGGCTGCCCGAGCCGGGAGGAGGTCGACCGGCGTTGCGATGCCGCTCGACGCGAGGGACGCGACGTCCTCGGGCCCCTCGACTCCGGCTACCCCGTCGGGTACTGGGCGATCGTTCCCGACCCCGACGGTCACAACCTCGAGCTCTCGCACGGGCAGGAGGTCGGGCTCGCGGTCGAGCGCGCCGCTATCGAGGCGAGCGCCCGCGGCGTCAGGTATCCGGAGCAAGAGCGACCGGGGCCCGAGCGGCCCGGCCCGTAAAGCCAAGAGCGGGAAAGGTGGACCTGTCGCTCTCCGGTACTGCCGGTCGCGCTGGCGCTGCTCAGCCGGCCTGACTGATCGCGGGCCAGCTCGGATCGGACGTCACCTCGGGCGCGAGATACAGGCGGTAGCTCTCGCGTAGAGGTTCCGCCGCCGCCACGAGGTCGGGCAATGTCACCGTGTCCCAGTCGAGATCGCGCGCCTCCGCCCGTGAGACGAAGAGCTGGGTGACGGGTGGTGGCTCCTTGCGGTCGTCGTCGCCAGGGAGGGGCTCCTGGCACACGTCCATCGTTTTCAAGTCGCTCCACCGCCGGAAGACCTCGGGGAGAAACACCTGCGCGCTGGGCACGATCCCCTCGGCGTAGTCGACCGGGGTGTACTCGGCCCCCGTGGGCTCGACGTACAGGGCGAGGTGGCGACCAGTGTCCGACGGGCGGTAGCGACCGTTGCGGGTGTCGATGAGCGCGCCCCGCGTGAGCTTCAGGCCGAGGGGCTTCAGCTGCGGGTCGAAGATGTCGGCGAGCTCCTCGAAGTCGTTGGGAGGCAAGCTGCGCTCGTCCGAGTCGGATGCGCAGGCCGCGCCCGAGAGCGCGACGACAAGAAGGAGGCGTGTGAGGGCCCGTGCACGCACGGCGCGGATGTTACCGATGGCGAGCTACGCCTCGACGTCAGCTGCGATGACGACGAGGTCCTTGACGCTCCAGGTCAGCGAAGGATCGAAGCCGGCGGCGGTGAGCGAGTTCAGGAGGTCGTCGACGCGGTCGGGCTTGTCGTAGCCAGGGATCAGCGGGGTGATCGCGTCGGCCGGGTCGTCCGGGACCACGACGTCGGCGAGGACGAACCGGCCACCCGGGCGGAGCCGACCACGGACGCGGCCGAACAGCGTCCGCTTCTCGGCGCCGTCGAGGTGGTGGACCGCGAGCGCAGAGACGACGAGGTCGAAGGGGCCGTCAGGCAATTCGTCGCGCATGTCGCCAACGTCGATGGTCTCGACCCGGTCGGCGGGGAGCTGGCGACGCGCCACCGCGAGCATCTCAGCGCTCGCGTCGACCAAGAACAGAAACGCCGACGGATGGCGCTCCAGCACCGCCCTCGAGGTTGCGCCGGTACCTGCGCCCAGGTCCAGCACCCGCTGCACCCCCTCGATGGCGCTGGCCTCGGCGACCTCGCGCTGCAACGTGTCGTAGTTCGGCACCTCGCCGCGGATCTCGTCGAGGTACGTGTCCGGCGTGAAGTGGAACTGGGTCCGTTCCAGCCAGTCCTCGGCCATCACCGGACGATAGAAGGGGTGGCTCGGGGTCGCCTGCCCTACCCTTGACGCCACGGGGAGTAGCGCAGCCCGGTAGCGCACCTGCTTTGGGGGCAGGCGGTCGGCGGTTCAAATCCGCCCTCCCCGACTCCGCGAGCGCAGCGCTGACGCGTCCCCATACGTCGCCGCGCGTGCCGTGAGCCGTTCGGTCGCGCCGCTGCACGCGAGGGGGGAGCGCGCTGTTGGTCCTCGAGTTCGACCACGTTGCCGGCAAGTCGTGCGGATGACTCAGCAGCCCAAAGCGCCTCAGGCGCAGTACCAGCTGGGTTAGCTTGTGCTCGATTCGCGGGTGTAGCTCAATGGCAGAGCTTCAGACTTCCAATCTGACGACGCGGGTCCGATTCCCGTCACCCGCTCCGAGCCTCAAGGGACGGCGACGTGCGGAGCCCGGGTCAGGGGCTCGCAACCGTCAGCGGTGACGAGCAGGGTTTCGCCGCCGAGGATGCCGGCGTGCCGGAGCTCGAGCGCGACCACCGTGTCGGGTTCGAGGACATCGTCGTCGGCCAGCACCTCGTAGCTCGCGCCGACACCGTGGAGATCGACCTCGCCGGCGTCGCGGATCTCCCCCACCGGCGTCCCCGGTCGCGCTCGGTCGACCAGCGCGTTCCACGCTGACCACCACTGCGCCCACGACGACCGGTGCTCGGACCGCAATTCACCGCACGGCCAAGTGCGGGCGACCGACGCTTCCCACCCGTCGGCGAGCACACCCGCGCTGATGGTCACGAGGTCGCCGTCGTCGATCACGCGGTCGGTCGACCACTGCCCGACCGCGCCCTCCTCCACCACGGAGACGATCGCGTCGTACGCCGGGGTCGTAACCCCATGCGCGGCCATTCGCTCGTCGAACACGCCCACGAGGTCGATCTCGCGGACACCCGGTCGCATCGCATCAACTACGGCAGCCATCGCGTCATCGGCGACCGCGGCCGCGGCGCGGATCGCCTCGACATCAGCCGCGGACTTCTGGCGTCGCACCGACCTCATCAACGATTCGCCGTCGACCAGGTCGGCGCCGGGCAGCATCCCGGTGAGCAGCTGCTCGAACAGCGGGGTGATGCCGTCGACCCCCACCCGGCGGGCGCCGGCGACGCCCGGGGCTCCCACGACCGGCGCGAGCAGGTTCATCGGGTTCCAGCTGATCGGGTACAGCTGCTCGGGTGGGATGTCGGACGGGATGCCGTCGTCGGTCACGCTGAGCAGGTGGACCGCGCCGGTCGCGCGCACGACCGCGCAGCCGGGGGCGAACGCCCGGGTTCCCCCGAGCCAGAGCCGGCGCGCCCCCGACACGTAGCGGGCATTGCCTTCGCGCCCGAGGAGCAACAGATCGACGTCGCGCTCCTGCATCGCGCCAAGGACTCGATCCAGACGTTCACTCATAGGGCGCGTAGTGATGGTTGCTGAGCATGGTGTAGCCGTCGTCGGTGACGGCGACGATCTCTTCGGAGCGGTACCCGGCGTGGCCGTCGTCCCAGATCACGGGTTCGAACACCGTCACCATCCCGGGCACGAGCACGACGCCCTCGTCGAAGTCGGAGCCGAGGTCGGTGCCGATCAGCGGCATCTCGGCGCTGTCAGTGCCGGTGCCGTGGGCGAGATAGAGGTGGGCCAACCATGGCCGGCGCCCGTCGACCTCCCCCGCCGCCCGCGTGAGATCGGCGGCGGTCGCACCCGGCTTGACCACCTCGAGCACCCGGTCGACGACCCCGCGCCAGCGGCGGAACTGGTCGCGCCGGCGCTCGTCGACTTGCCCGCCGACCACCCAGGTGCGGCCGAAGTCGGACTTGTAGCCGTGGTAGTCGATCCCGGTGTCGACCCAGATCACGTCGCCCTCGCCGACGGGCTCATGCTTCGTCACCGTGGGGAACACGAGGTCACCCGTGGCCGAGTAGGGGCCGTCGGCGATCCGGCGGGGCATGACCTGGAAGATCGGCTCGACGGTGTTGGACGTCGCTCCGAGCTCGAACACGCGGCGCAGGAAACACCCCGTCAGCGCGGTGGCGTAGACGCCCGGTGCGAGCATCCCCTCGACCGCGAGCATCGCCTCCTCGTTGATCGCCTGGGCCCGCCGGATGCACTCGATCTCGTCGGGCGTCTTGACGGTCTTGGCCGCGCTGAGCACCACCGCGGCGTCGAGGGCCTCACGCCCGTCGAGCGCAGCCCGCAGCGGCATCGTCAGCTCGTCGAACCCGAGCTTGCCCTCCGGAAGGGCGTCGACGAGGGCGCGCGCGCCAATGTCCGACTCGAGCGGGAGGGAGTCGAGCACCTGCTCGTCGGACAACTCCGGGGGGACGCCGTCGGGGAAGGAGGTGAACAGCGCGGTGTCGTCGGGCGTGACGATCGCGACCATGCGTCGCGCGCCGGCGCGGGCGGCGTCGGCGACGGGAGCGCGGGCGCCGGTGGCGTAGCCGACATTGTTCTGCCCGAGCAGGACGAGCGCGTCGAGGCTATTGGCCGCCATGGCGTCGACGAGCATGCGGCGTCGGTCGCGCCGCATGCGGGCGAGATCGAGGCCGCCCTGGCCGAACGACGGGGCGGTCACAGCGGGAGCTTGTACGCCTCGACCGCGTTGCGCCCCAGGATGCGCGCCTGGTCGTCGTCGGGCAGGCCGGCGACCGCCTCCTTGACCTCCTTGACCACCTCGGGGTGGAACTCGGGGTGCGGGTAGTCGGAGGCCCAGAGCACCCGGTCGGTGCCGAGCCATTCGGCGCAGGCAACCAGGTTCCACTCCTCGGGCTCGAAGCCGGCGTAACACTGGCGCCGGAAGTACTCGCTCGGCAGCAGGCTGAGCCAGCGCTTCTCGAGCGGGAACGCCTTCACCTGCTCGTCCATCCGCTCGAGTTGCGTGGGGATCCACCCGCCGCCCGACTCGAGGAACAGGAACCGCAGCCGCGGGAACCGCTCGCACACGCCGCCCATCAACAGTCGACCCATGCTCACGACCATGTCGACGGTGTTGCCGACCGCCTGGCCCAGGCCGGAGCCGCCGTGCAGCTCGTCCATCGCCATGTTCGTGATCATCATGTTCTCGCTCTCGGCGACGAGCCCGAACTTGCGGCACGCACCGGGCGTGTCGACGTGGACGCCCGGGTGGAGCGCGACGGGGACATCGAGCTCCTGGCACGCGGCCCAGAACGGGTCGTAGACGGAATGGTTGAGCGGGAGCTCGTCGACGTACGCCGACGGGCGGATGAACACCCCCTGGAGCCCGAGGTCGCCGACGGCGCGTCGGGCTTCGGAGACGGCGCGGTCGACGTCCTGGAGCGGCACCGCCGCCATCGCGAACAGGCGCTCCGGGGACGCCGAGCAGTACTCGGCCACCCAGTCGTTGTAGGCGCGCTGGCAGTCGGTGAC
Organism: Actinomycetota bacterium; assembly: GCA_013695115.1. Taxonomy (GTDB): domain Bacteria; phylum Actinomycetota; class Acidimicrobiia; order IMCC26256; family JACDBD01; genus JBPCMN01. Next base: position 10,760 of record JACDBD010000033.1, read on the forward strand.
GAACTCGATGTCGTGCAGCGCCTCGATGAGGTCGTTGGGTCCGAAGAACATCGCCATGGACGGGTAGAGCACCGCGACGTCGATGCCGTCGCGGTCCATGTCGGCGACGCGGGCGTGGGGATCGTGGCCGCCCGCCACCCGCAGGCTCTCGAGCATGTCGTGGAACTCCTTGGGCGTCATGCCCACGGCCGCGCTCATCGCGTCCTGGAGCTCGCGGCCACCACTGCGGATCACGCCGCCGGTGTAGGTGGTCTCGTAGACCTCGTCTTCAACGACCTTGCGCGGGATCCAGTCGCCCCAGCGGGCGTGGTCCATGCGCTCGACCCACAGGTCGGCGGGCTCGAAGGTGTGGCCGTCGCCGTCGACCACGAGGTGCTCGGGCATCGCTCACCCCCCAAGCTGCATGGTGCCACCCGGCGGCGGGCGCGTCGACGTGACGCTTGGGGTGACCGAGGGGATTCGAACCCCCGACCTCCGGGACCACAACCCGGCGCTCTCACCAACTGAGCTACGGCCACCATGGCAGCCGACGGTGGGTACCGGCGGCCGGCGCGCCCGGAGGGATTCGAACCCCCGACCCTCGGATTAGAAGTCCGACGCTCTATCCAGTCTGAGCTACGGGCGCTCGCCCTGGCGGGAACGTCAGTCTACCGGGGCGGGTGTTCGAGGAGCGCGAGGATGCGCGCCTTCGCTACGCCTGCGTCGACGTCGACGACGACCTCGTGCTCGGTGCCGTCGGGCGTGTCGACGAGTCTCCCGTCGGGCTCGACCGCGAGTGAACGGCGCTCGGTGCGGACGACCCGCTCGCCGGCGAGGGCGAGGAGCGCGAGCGGGTCATGGAGGCAGATCGGCGCGCCCGGCGCCCGGCGCGCCCAGGTGTCGAGCTCGGGACGAAGGCGATCGTCGGTCGCCAGTCGAGCCGTTTCGTCGGAGTCCAGGACCATGCGGAAGGTCACGTCGAGAGGGCACACCAGGCCGCCGGGATGCTCGTCGACGACCGTGGCGGCGGCGCCTGGATCCGACGCGAAGTTGTGCTCGACGGCCATTGTCATGCCGCGGTGGTGGACGGGGCGGCGGGTACCACCCATGAGCGCGAGCCGGCCCGGACGGTAGCCGGCGCCGAGGAGTCGGGCGACGTTCGTGAGCGGCCCGACGGCGAGGACCGCTTGCGGCTCGGCCGCGCCGATGGCATCGACGTCGAACCGCGACCCCGCGACGACCGGCACGTCCACCAGGCCGCGGGCGATGGTTGCTCGTTGCTCGGTGTCGCCGTGCACGGTGCTGACGCCGACCAGCTCGACGGCTGGATGCGCGGCCGCGGCGAGGAGCGCGACCGCGTCGTCGGGGTCGTCACCGACGTCGGTGTCGATCCACAAGCGCAGCCGGTTAGGCAGCCGGCTTCCCCAGGAGATCGCGCAACGCGGGCTCGAGCTCGGTGTGCCGGAACCCGTATCCACTCGCGGCCAGCCGCTTCGGAACAACCCGCTGCCCCGTGAGCAGCAGGAGATCCACCAGTTCCCTGCCGTAGAGCACTCTGAGCGGCGTGATCGGCGTGGGGACCGCGGTCGGGCGGCGCAGCACCGCTCCGAGGGTCTTGGTGTACTCGGCGTTGGTCACCGGGTTGGGCGCGGTGAGGTTGACCGGCCCCGACACATCGGCGCGCCCGATCAGGTGGCAGATGGCGCCGACCTCGTCGTCGAGCGAGATCCAGCTCATGTACTGCCGTCCCGTCCCGAGGCGCCCGCCCAGACCCAGCTTGAACGGAAGCAGCATCCGCTCGAGGACGCCACCGCGGGGCGAGAGCACGACACCGCTGCGGATCTTCACCACCCGGATCCCGGCTTCCTCGGCCGGGGCGGTCGCCTGCTCCCAGGCGAGGCACACGCCGGCGAGGAAGTCGTCGCCGGCGGGGCTGTCTTCGCCCAACTCCTCGTCGCCGCGAGGGCCGTAGTACCCGATCGCCGACGCCGACACGAGGACGGCGGGCTTCTTCGCCAGGCCCGCCAGCGTCGCGGCGAGCAGGAGCGTCCCCTGGGTACGGCTCTCACTGATCGCACGCTTGCGGCTCGAGGTCCATCGCTTGTCGCCGATCCCGGCACCGGCCAGGTGCACGACCGCCCCGAGCCCCTCGAGCCCGGCGGCGTCGATGCGCCCTTCGGTCGGGTCCCAGCGCAGCGTGTCGACGCCCTTCGCGCCGGTCTCGCGAGTCAGCCGAACGACGCGGTGACCGTCCCGCTCGAGCACGGGGACCAACGCCGAACCGATGAAGCCGGCCGCGCCGGTCACGAGCACATCCACACCGCCACCGTAGGACAGGCCGATACGATGGTCCGCCACGCGCCCCTAGCTCAACTGGATAGAGCAGCTGACTCTTAATCAGCGGGTTCGGGGTTCGAGTCCCCGGGGGCGTACCGACGATCGGGTCGCTAGAACGTCAGGACGCGATCTGCCTGCGTAATGAGCTGAGCCGCCGCGGTCGGGTTCGTGTACGTGCCGCCTACCTTCGCGAGGTCGGCTTCGGACACCCCACGGGCGTCCGCGCACCCCTTTCAGACGTAGACCGGCACCTCGTGCTGCCGCAGCTTGGCGACGAGGTCGCGCATCGGCGGGACGCCGACACCCTCGGCCTTCTCGAGGGCGTCGCCGACGAGGTACTCGGTGGCGTCGCCGGCGAGCGCGATGCTGGGTTGGTCACCGACCTCGAGGGTGCCGTTCACCGCCAGATGGATCGGCACCGACGCGCCCGTCGGGTCGGCGGCCCCCCGAGTGATCATGTACAGGACGAGCATGCCTGTCCTCCTCGCATCAACGTGTCAACCGATATCGACGACTAGGCGGGTTGGATCGGCGAGCGTACTCACCTTGAAGTCGCGTACCTCGTCGAGCCCGACGACCCAGGCCAGGATGGCCTCGAAGTCGCCCGTGCGCGCCGCTTCACGCGCGTACGTGGTGTCGCCGGGCGCCAGCCGGGCGGGCCCGGTGTAGCTCGGGACGTTGGCCTCGAAGTCGAAGCCGCTGGCCGATTGCATGCGGATCTCGAGGAACACCGACCCGGCCAGGTCGACGGGGTTGCCGGTCGGGTCCTCGGTGGGCGGGCTCTCGAGGTAGCCGACCTCGAAGCCGGGCGGGCCGACGCCCTCGAATTCGAACACGATGCGGTCGAAGCACGGATGACCGGCCATGCGGACGTCGGTGAGCAGCAGCGTCTCGGTGGGGGGCGCCCGCTCGACCGAGGCTCGGCCGCCGTCGAAGCTGCAGCCCGACCCGGTGGTCGCGGGAGAGCTGGTGCCGGGCGCGGAGCTGTCGTCGCCGTCGTCGTCGCCGCACGCGCCCGCGAGCAGCGCCAATGCGAGGCAAGCGGCGAGAACAGTGCGTCGTCGCGACGCGCCCGTCATGGGCAGGACGATAGCCACCCGTACACTGCCGGCCGTGCCGCCGGTCGATCCTCTCTCGACGTTCCGACTCGACGGGCGCGTCGCGATCGTGACCGGCGCGAGCTCGGGGCTCGGCGCCCGGTTCGCTCGGGTGCTCGACGCCGCCGGTGCCGTCGTCGTGCTCGCAGCCCGGCGCGTCGACCGGCTCGAGGCGCTTGCGGGCGAGCTCGGCGACGCCGCCGCGATCGGTTGCGACCTCGCCGAGCCCGACGCGGCCGAGACGCTCGTCGAAACGACGATCGCGCGCCACGGACGAGTCGACGTGGTGGTCAACAACGCCGGCACCTACGAGCGAGTCCCGGCGCTCGAGGAACCGCGCGAGCGCTTCCGCGAGGTACTCGACGTCAACCTGGTGGCCCCGTTCGTCCTCGCCCGGACGGCGGCGCGCCGGATGATCGAGTCGGGAACGGGCGGATCGATCGTGAACATCTCCTCCATCTGGGGCGTCGTGGGCGTGGGCCAGATCCCCGAGGCGAGCTACGCGGCGTCGAAGGGCGCACTGGTGAACCTCACCCGCGAGCTCGCGGCCCAATGGGCGCGACAGGGCGTGCGGGTCAACTCGCTCGCGCCGGGCTGGTTCCGCAGCGAGATGACCGAGGGCACGATGTTCGGGGACGAGCGCGCCGAACGTTGGATCAAAAACCGCACGCCGCTCGGGCGGGGTGGCGAAGAGCACGAGCTCGACGGTGCGCTCCTCTTCCTCGCGTCCGACGCGAGCAGCTACGTCACCGGCCAGGTGCTCTGCGTCGACGGCGGCTGGACGGCCGTCTAGGGCACGTAGTCTCTCGGCTCGTGATCTCGGTCCCCTGGACGGCGCGCCGGGCCGGGGTGGTCGCGCTCGCGGCCGTCGCCGCCGCGTGCTCGGTCAGCACGCCCTCGCGCGAGGGAGCGAACGACCTGCCGCCGGCGGAGGAGCGCGACTCGGGCGAGCCCGAGGTCCAGACGACGGAGACGATGCTTCCCGCCCCCGGGAACTTCCTGCTCGATGCGGGCGTGGCCCAGCAGGTGATCGACGACATCACAGACGAGCTCGGGCCGGTCATGGTCCGGTCAATCGACATCTACGACCAGTACGCCATCTTCGACGCCCAGGACCCGACGATCCCCGAGAACATCGACACCTACACCTACCGCGACGGGAAGCTCGAGGATCCCGAGCCGGTTCACGTCACCAACCGCGATCTCGAGGAGCTCCCGATGCGCGTGTTCCTGCTGTCAGACGTGCGCTGGGACCTGGTCGCGCAGCTGTCGCAGACCGCGATCTCGCAACTCGGGATCGAGGACGCCATCGTGAACCACATGGGCGTCGACCGCACCCACGACACCTTGGAGCTGAGGCTGTCGCTCTCGGTCACGGGACCGCGGCGGAGCGGCTCGCTGGAGGCAACCGCCGACGGCACGGTGCTCGAGGCTCAGCTCTTCTAGCCCGCGAAGACGACGGTCACGGTCTCGTAGCCGTGGGCCTTGCCGAAACGGGTCAGCCACTGCTCGAGGTGCCCCTGGCGGTTACCAGTCTCCCACGAAGAACCGACATTCCGGACGCGCTCGTCGGCGCGGCCCGCTAGCGCTGTTCCCGGAGCTCGTACAGGTCGGCCAGCACCTCGGCCGGGTGCGCGGGGATCTCCGACACTTTGTAACTCTTGGCGATGTTGCCCTCGGGATCGATCAGGTAGCTGAGCCGCTTGGCGAAGCTCACCTTCTCGGTGCCGGGATCGCGGGTCTCGTACGCAACCCCGACCTGCTCGTCGTAGTCCGACAGCAGCCGGAACGGGAAGTCGAACTTCTCGCGGAACGCCTTGTTCGCCTCGGGCGCGTCGAAGCTGATCCCGAGGATCTCGCAGTCCATTCCCTCGTAGTCGGCGGCCTGGTCACGCAGGCCCTTCCCCTCGATCGTTCAGCCGGGGGTGTCGGCCATCGGGTACCACCACAGCAGCACCCACCGGCCCCGTAGATCGGAGAGCGTGACCGGGATGCCGTCCTGGTCGGGAACGGTGAAGTCGGGGGCGGGCGTTCCGGGCTCGAGCATGTCGGCGACCCTAGACTGCCGCCTTCTCGAGCACGTGCACCGCGCACGCCGAGCCAAGCCCGATGACGTGGGTGAGCCCGACCTTGGCCCCCTCGATCTGACGGTCGCCGGCTTCGCCGCGCAGGTGCGTCGCGACCTCGTAGAGATTGGCCGCGCCGGTGGCGCCGATCGGGTGCCCCTTGGAGATGAGTCCGCCCGACACGTTCACGGGAATGTCGCCGTCGCGCCACGGGCCGCCGTCGTCGATGAACTTGCCCGCCTCGCCCGGCGCGCACAGCGACAGGTTGTCGTAGTGGATCAGCTCGGCGGTGGCGAAGCAGTCGTGCAGCTCGACCAGGTCGAGGTCCTGGGGATCGACGCCTGATCGCTCGTACGCTTGATCGGCCGCCCGGCGGGTGAGCGTGCTGACATCCGGCTGCACCTGGTCGCTGTCGGTCCACTCGTCCGACGTCATCACCGACGCCGAGATCTTGACCGCCCGCTCGCGCTGCTCCGCGCCGAGGGTGTCGAGCTTCTCCTCCGACACCAAGACGAGGGCGGCGGCACCGTCGCCGGTGGGGCAGCACATGAGCAGCGTGTTCGGGTAGCTCATCATCTCGGCGTTCATGACCTCGTCGAGGGTGAACGGCTTCTGGTACTGCGCCAGCGGGTTGAGCGTCGAGTGCTGGTGGTTCTTCTCCGCCACCTTGGCGAACTGCTCGAACCCGACGCCGCCGTGCTCGTTGGCGTACTCCATGCCCGCCTTGGCGAACACGCCGGGCATGAGCCCGGTACCGAGGATCCCTTCCACGCCCATGACCGAGCCGTAGCGGCCCTTGGGCTCGTACACCTTCTTCTCGTCGCGGGCCTTGCCCGCCGCGCCGAGCAGGCCCTGCTTGCCCATCTGCTCCATGCCCACGGCGAGGCCCATGTCGGCCTCACCCGCTTTGATCGCCATGTACACCGCGCGCACCGCGGTGGCCCCGGTCGCGCAGGCGTTGGACACGTTGTAGACGGGGATGCCGGTCTGGCCGATCTGCTTCTGGAGGCGCTGGCCCACGCCGGTGGCGGCGTCGAACAGGTTGCCGGCGCCGAGCACGTCCATGTCGTGGATCGTCACCCCGCCGTCGTCGAGCGCGTCCATGGACGCCTCGGCGCCCAGGTCGATGAGGTCCTTGTCGGGGTAGCGGCCGAATCGGGTCATCGACGCGCCCAGGATCCAGACGTTGTCGCCGTTGTCACTCATGGGCGCACTCCCTTTCCGCTCTCGGCCCTTCGGTCTGGGCCGCTCGGGCCCCGGCTCGGTCTCACTTGGGCTCGTAGCCGAAGGCGACGGCTTCGGTGCCGTCGTCGTCGGTGCCGGCCACGAAGGTGGCGAGCTTCACCGGCATCCCGAACGAGATCTGGTCGGGATCAGGGTCCACGTTGACGACGTTGGCCTTCACCACGCCGCCCCCCTCGAGGTCGACGATGGCCGAGACGTACGGCGTCGGGACGCCGGGGGCGGCGCGGTGCACGATCGTGAAGCTGCGGACGGTCCCTTCAGCCGGAAGCGATCGCGGCTCGAACGCCCGCTGACCGCACTTCGCGCAGGCGTTGCGCCGGTCAAAGTAGGAGGCCCCGCACCCGGTGCAGACCTGCGCCCGCAGATGCGGCGGGCCATCGTCGAGGATGAGGTAGTCGACGATCGGAACCTGCTTGCCCATACCAGCGGCACGCTAGCGCGAGACTGGCGTGACGCGAGCGTGGCGGAACTGGCAGACGCGCCAGCTTTAGGAGCTGGTGCCCTTCGGGGTGTGGGGGTTCGAGTCCCCCCGCTCGCACCTTCCGACCCGCGCGGGTCCGACAGGCAGGCGCGGAGAACGGAGGACGGACACCTCCGGTTTCAGCCCTTCTTCTTCTTGCGCTTGCGGCCGAAGCGGCGCTTCTTCTTGCTCTTCTCGAACTCCCCGCGGATGTCGGGGGCGGCGGTGTTGACGATGTCCTCGGCCTCGTCGAGGAGGGCGGCGATGTCCTTGCCCATGGGCTCGGGCGGGGACGGCTGGGGGGCGCGGCTCAGGCTGCCGTACTGCCAGCCAGCATCCATCCGGCGCATGACGAACGCGGGACAGTCGTCGGG
>JACDBD010000056.1 GCA_013695115.1 Actinomycetota bacterium
GAGCGCCTGCGGGAAGCGGCGGGCGACGAATTGCAGTGGGTGGTCGCCGACGTGACCGACGAAGAGCAGGTCCGCGACGCGGTTGCCCGCGCCGTCGAGCCGACCGGCGGCCTCGACGCGGTGGTGGCCTGCGCCGGCGGCTCGCAGCAGATGGCCCCGCTGGCGGTGTCCGAGCGCGACTCGTGGTGGGCCACCGTCGAGGTGAACGTGCTGGGCACGTTCCTCACCCTCAAGCACGTCGCCCCGGTGATGGCGAGCGGCCGGGGCGGGTCGTTCGTCGGCGTGTCGTCGATCGCCGGCATCGAGACCCACCGGTACCTCAGCGCGTACTGCGTGGGGAAGGCCGGCATCGACATGCTCATGCGGGTGGCGGCCGACGAGCTCGGTCCGTCGGGCATCCGGGTCAACTCGGTGCGGCCCGGCCTGGTCGACACGGAGATGGTGGGGGGCATCCTCGCCACCGATCAGGTACTCGACGACTACCTCGCCCAGATGCCGATCGCGCGAGTCGGGAAGCCGGAAGACGTCGCCGCGCTCGTGCGCTTCCTCGTCGGCCCGGAGGCGTCGTGGATCACCGGCGAGACGATCAGCGTCGACGGCGGCCATCACCTGCGCCGCGGTCCCGACTACACGCCCTTCGCCGAACCGCTCTACGGTGCCGACACGTTGCGCGGGCGCCTGGAGGCGGGCGGGGACTGATGGACATCGAGGGCACGGTCGCGGTCGTCACCGGGGGAGCGAGCGGCATCGGGCGGGCGACCGCGCTCGAGCTGGCTCGGGGTGGCGCCGACGTCGTGATCGCCGATGTGCACGATGAGCGGTCCGACGAGGTGGTGCGCGAGATCGAGGCACTCGGCCGGAGCGCGCTCGGTGTCCACTGCGACGTGGCCCGAGACGACGACATGGAGCGCCTGGCCCGCCACGCGCTCGCCGACTTCGATCGAGTCGACATCCTGTTCAACAACGCCGGGGTGCCGTTGCTGGGACCGCCCGAGCGCGTGCCCATGGAGGACTGGGACTGGGTTCTCCAGGTCAACCTGTACGGCCCGATCCGGGGCGTACGGGCGTTCGTACCGGGAATGTTGGAGCGGGGCCGCGGCTATGTCGTCAACACCGCGTCGATCGCGGGCCTGTTCGCCTATTCGTGGGACTCAGTGCCCTACATCACGTCGAAGTTCGGCGTCTTCGGGTTCAGCGAGGGCCTCGCCCTCTACCTGCGGCCCCAGGGGGTGGGCGTCTCGGTCGTGTGCCCCGGCCTCGTCGAGACCAACCTGGGTGAGCTCGCTCGCCTCGCCGGCGTCGATGACGCCGTCGAGTGGTCGGCGGGCATGGAGGACTTCCGTCCGATCGGGGCCGACGAGGTCGCCCGCCAGGTGGTCGATGCGATCCGCGCCGATCGCTTCCTCGTGCTCACCCACCCTGAATTCGCCCCGTTGCTCCAGGAGCGGGCCCAGGACCACGACGCGGCCCTCGCCGCGAGGATCGCGCGGCTCCCACCCCCGCCGCGCCTCTAGCTGAACGCGGGGATGACCTGCTCGCCGATGAGCTCGATCGAGCGCATCACCTTGTCGTGAGGGATGTTGTACGGGTTGACCAGACACAGCAGCAGGTCGCAGCCTGCCGCCTCGTAGCGCTTGGCCAGCTCGACGCACCGCTCGGGATCACCGACTACCGCTGAGCCGCTGTCCTTCAGGTACTCGAAGTTCAGACCCTGGAGGGTCCCGTCGGTGTCGTGCTTGTGCATCTCGGCCGCGTAGCTGTAGGTGCCGAGGTCCTTGCCCTCCATCCAGTCCACCAGCGACCCGATGTGGCGCACCGCGGTCTTGATGTACCAGGGGAAGGCCTCTTCCGCATCCGCGAACGCAGCTTCGTTGGTGTCGGCGCAGTGGACCATCGTGAACGTGGCGGCGCGGTCGTTGACGACCTTGCCCACCGGCTGTTCGCACTCCTCGAGGCCCTGGCGGTACATGTCGATGCGCCCCACGAGATCCTCAGGCGGCACGCCGACGGTGAACGAGCACAGCCCGATCCCGTGGCGGCCGATCTCGCGGTGGCCGTCGGCGCTGCTCGTCGCGCCCCAGAGCGGCGGGTGGGGCTTCTGGAGGGGCTTCGGTTGCACCCGGCGGGGCGCGCCCATGCGCCAGTACTTCCCATCGGCCTGGTAGTACTCCTCGGTCCAGGCGCCCACGATGTGGCCGAGCGCCTCCGACCACATCTCGCGGGTCTCGTGCGGATCGATGTCGAAGCCCTCGATCTCGGCGCGCGTCGACGACCGGCCCGTCCCGAACTCCACCCGGCCGTCGGAGATGAGGTCGAGCACCGCCGCCGACTCGGCGCTGCGGATCGGGTGGTTGTACGGCTTGGGCAGCAGTCGCACGCCGTACCCGATACGCATGCGCGACGTGCGGGCTGCGATCGCGCCGTACAGCACCTCGGGGTTCGAGCAGTGCGAGTACTCCTCGAGGAAGTGGTGCTCGACGCTCCAGAACGAGTGGAAGCCGGCCTCTTCGCCGAGGATCGCCTGCTCCAACGTGTTCTTGTACGCCTGGTGCTCCTTCTCGGGGGTGAACGGCTTCGCCACCGGAATCTCGTAGAAGAGCGCGAACTGCATGCCCGCCGACCCCCGGGTTTTGACGACTAGAACACGTTTCAGTGAGCATACAGCGATGGCCCGTTTGGACGGCAAGGTCGCGCTGGTCACCGGCGCGGCGTCGGGCATCGGCGCCGCGTGCGCGGAGCGCTTCTCCGCCGACGGCGCGAAGGTCGTCGGTCTCGACCTGATCGACGGGCCCGACGTGCGAGCCGCCGATGTCACCGACGAGGCCGCGGTCGCGGACGCGGTCGAGGCGACGGTGCGCGAGCACGGACGACTCGACGTCGTGCTCAACGCGGCCGGCGTCGCCGGCGGCGGGCCGGTGCATCTCCTGGAGGCGGAGGAGTTCGAGCGGGTGATCCGGGTCAACCTCACCGGGACGTTCCTCGTGTGCAAGCACGCGCTCATCCATATGGTCGAGCAGGGCTCGGGCAGCATCGTCAACATCGCCAGCGTCGAGGGGATCGAAGGGACGGAGGGCGGGAGCGCCTACAACGCGTCGAAGG
>JACDBD010000064.1 GCA_013695115.1 Actinomycetota bacterium
TTGGTCGCCCTCTTCTGCGAACAGCGCCTTGTCGCCCCGGACCCAGCCGCCGCCGTGCACGATGAGCACGACCGGTCGTTCGTCGCCGTCCCCCGGCGGCAGGTACACGTCGGCGCCCAGCTCCTCACCGTCGACGGTGCGGTACACCACATCACGTTCGACGGTGACCGCCTCTTCCTGGGCTGCCGCCGGCAGCGCCGTTGCGCCGAGCGCGGCCGCGGTGAGCCCTGCTACGAGCGTTCGCATCCCCCACATCATCTCCCATCTCGGTCAGTGCTCGATCTGAGCCCGCGTGCGAGGCTTCCGTCGTGACCGTCACGCACCCGCCCGTCGACACCGCGCGCCTCGACGCCCTCCTCACCCGGGCCCGGCGCGAGGTCCACGAGGGTTTGCTGCCGTCGTGCCAGGTGGCACTGGCCCGCGACGGCGAGCTGGTCGCATTCGAGGCGTTCGGCGACGCCACCACGCGTACCCGCTACGCGGTGTTCTCGTGCACGAAGGCGTTCGTCGCGTCGGCCGTGTGGGCGCTCATCGGCGAGGGCAAGGTCGACGTCTCGAAGCGGGTGGTCGAGTACGTGCCCGAGTTCGGCAGCAACGGCAAGGACGTCGTGACCGTCGAGCAGGTGATGTTGCACACGTCGGGGTTCCCGCACGCGCCGCTCGGGCCGCCCGACTGGTACACGCACGAGGGTCGGATGGCCGCGTTCGAGAAGTGGCGGTTCAACTGGGAGCCGGGGACGCGCTACGAGTACCACCCGACCTCCGCGCACTGGGTGCTGGCCGAGATCATCGAGCGCGTCACGGGCCGCGACTACCGCGACTACGTACAGGAGCGCATCACCGATCCCGCCGGCCTGCCCTACCGGGTCCTGGGCATGCCCGAGGACGAGCAGGACGACTTCGCCGTCATGGAGGTGCGGGGCGAACCCGCGTCGCCCGACGAGCTCGAAGCGGTGTTCGGGGTGCGCGAGCTGCCGGTCACCGAGGTGACCGACGAGGCGCTCATGTCGTTCAACGAGCCGAAGAACCGGGAGCTCGGCGTACCCGGCGGCGGCGCGGCCATGACCGCGGCCGACCTGGCGCGCTTCTACCAGGTGCTGTTGCACGACCCTGACGGCATCTGGGACCCGGCCGTGCTCGCCGACGCCAAGGGCACCGTGCGCAACCACTTCCCCGACCCGCTGACGGGCGTGCCCGCCAACCGCACGCTCGGGCTCGTGCAAGCGGGCGCCGACGGCAAGGGCGCGTGGCGCGGCCTCGGCCACACGGTGTCGCCAATGGCGTTCGGCCACAACGGCGCCGCCGGCCAGGTCGCCTGGGCCGATCCCGGCACCGGCCTGTCGTTCGGCTACGTCACCAACGGGATCGATGCCAACCTGATCCGCCACGCCCGTCGTAGCGTCGGCATCGCCAGCCGCGCCGGCGCCTGCGTGGAGGTGTGAGCGCGCCGCTACGCCAGTAGAAGCACCGCCGCGAGCATGCTCGCGGCGAAGACGACTGCGGTCCCGAAGATCGTGATGAGCAGCGGCTTCGTCTGTGACGTGATCGCAGCGTTGATCTTGCTCTCGAATGCCCCGATGATCTCGTGCTTCATCGAGACCATTTCCGCCCGTACCAGCGTGAACTCGTGCTTCACGTCCTTCTTGAAGTCGGCGAGGTCGAGCTGGACCAAACCGAGATCTTCTTTCGTGGCGAGGCGCGAGAGCATCGTTCTCAGCGTACCGGCGTCCTGCGGACCGAGCACTTCGTCGAGGGGCGCTCGAGCGACTCGTAGGCAGCGGGTTCGGGCGTCGTCATGTCCCCTCCTATGTCTGGTGATCACGGAGGGGAGCCTTCGACGCCCGGCTCCCGAGGCGTGGGTTCAGAATACGCCTGCCATGTGACAGAGGTGGGGGCCGCTGAAGTCACCAGAGCTGTGGTGCTGACCGGCGCGCTCGTGCTCGCCGCATGTGGCGGCTCGTCGTCGAGTGGGGCTCGCGCTAACTGCCAGCGACCCAGCCCGCGGCCGCCATGCCGGCAAACACCGTCGGCACGAGCCACATGATGAGCCGATTGATGTGGTGTTGGAGCCGGCCCCCGAACGCGTCCAACCGCAGATCGAGATACTCCTCGGTGACGAATACGCCCGAGCCACCGGTCGGCTCATCCACGCTCCGATCCATCAGAGCGCTTGACCGATCCCGAACGCGATGCCGATCCCGCTGATGAGCAGGCTGGCCGTGATCCAGGTCTGCGTCCGCAGGCGGCGGTCCACGCCTGACGTGAGATCGGCCATTCGGCGCCCCAGCCGTTCATCGAGTGCCTCGAGTTTGAGGTCGAAGTACTCCTTGGTGATCAGCGCGTCCCAGCCACCCGGTGGTCGGCCCTCGATCAGGTAGGCCGCTTCCTCCACGCCGAGCTTCTCCTCGATCGAACGCCTGATGCGGAACCTCTGCTCCTCAACCGCCACAGCTAACCTCCCGCTTGTTCGGGCGGGAAGCCGTTGGGGCCGACTCCGAGCCACGATCAGGATACGCCCGGGCTACGACGGCAACCACGCCTGATCGCCGCGCGAGGCTCGAGCACCTGAGAACAGCCGCTTTCTTCGCTGCCTCCGCCATCGTCGTCGCCGCGTGCGGTGGCTCGTCGTCCGGTGCGGACCGGTCTGCCGACCAGACGGTCGTCGAGCGACACACCGACGGCGACACGTTGTGGGTGGCAGACCACGTCAAAGTGCGCCTCATTGGGATCGACACGCCCGAAACCCACGATCCCGCCGAGGCGGTTCAGTGCTTCGCGACGGAGGCCGCCGCGTTCCTCGAGGAGCTGCTTCCGCTCGGCACCGAGGTCCGGCTCGAGTACGACGTCGAGCGGCTCGATCAGTACGAACGGGCCCTCGCGTACATCTACCGAACCAGCGACGACCTCTTCGTGAACGCCGAGATGGTCAGGAGGGGCTATGCGATGGCGTACACGGTCCCGCCGAACGTGGCCCACGTCGACGAGCTCGTCGCGCTCCAGAAGGAAGCCCGGGAGGCGCAGCGGGGACTTTGGGGGTCGTGCGAGACGCCGATACCGCCGGCGCGGGCGGGACCGGGGGCCGCCGAGTGCGACGCCTCCTATCCGGATAGCTGCATCCCGCCGCCGCCGCCCGACCTGGACTGCGGCGACGTCCACGCGCGGTTCTTCGCGGTCGAGGGCACCGACCCCCATCACTTCGACGCCGACGGCAACGGCATCGCCTGCGAGTAGCGGCTAGTTCAGAGCCGAGGCTCCGACGATGGCTGCGACGACCACCGGGAGCAGCCACATCAGCGTGCGGTTCGTCTGCCGCTGGAACTCACCGCGGAGCTTGTCCGTCACCGACTCGAAACGCAGATCGATCCGCTCGCTGAGGTGATCGATCCGGTCGTTGAGCCGCGCCTCCAGATCCCTGAGATCGGTCTTGGTCGCGATCTCGCTCCAGCTGAAGGGTGGGATGACCTCCATCAGGTACGCCGCGTGATCGGCTCCGTACTGCCGACGAAAGTGCTCCGCCAACTCGATGCGGGTGCGCTCGTCGGGCATGGCCCCTCCTTGATAGCAAACGGAGGGGAGCCTTCGACGCCCGGCTCCCGAGGCAGGGAAGCGAGTCTGGATCAGCCGGCCCGGGCCCGTCGCACCGGCTCGAAGTCGCCGTGCAGCACGTCCGGATCCATGTCGGCCCCGTTGGGCCAGACGATCGTGCCCAGCTCGTGGTCGACGAGCACCTCGCGGAATCGCTCGGGATCTCGCAGCGGCTCGAAGACCGGACCCCAAAGACGCGGTCCGAGATCGATTGTGCGCACCAGTCCGTCGGTGAAGCAGAGACGCATGACGTAGCCGTCGAGCACCTCGACGCCGGTGACCCGGGGGGGTCGCTTCGGCCGCCGTCTGATCCTCATGGAGCC
>JACDBD010000089.1 GCA_013695115.1 Actinomycetota bacterium
TCATCGGCGAGCGCATCCTCGGCTTGCCGCGCGGGTAGGTTGCGCGGCGATGGCTGAAGTGCGAGCTACCGGTCTCGACCACATCGTGCTCAACGTCGCCGACGTGGAGCGGTCGCTGGCGTGGTACGTCGACGAGTTGGGCCTCCAGGGCGAACGCGTCGACGAATGGAGGAAGAGGGAGGTGCCCTTCCCGTCGGTGCGCATCGACCCGACCACGGTGATCGACCTGCTGGGCGCCGACCGCAGCGGCGAGAACGTGAATCATCTATGCCTCGTGGTCGGCAACGCCATCGAAGAGCTCGCGGCGTCGGGACGGTTCGAAGTACTCGAAGGACCGGTCGAACGGTGGGGAGCGCAAGGGCTCGCGACGAGCATCTACGTGTACGACCCCGACCAGAACCTCGTCGAGTTGCGCCACTACGGCTGATCAGGAGCCTCGCGGCGTCCCAGGCCCGCTGGTAGGGTCCCGGGCGCTAGAGGGGGGCGTGCCTCGTCGCGCACCTCTGTGTCATCAAGCTGCAAGGAGCAACCGTTGGCGACAGGCACCGTGAAGTGGTTCAACGCCGAGAAGGGCTACGGCTTCATCTCGCGTGAGGGCGGGGAGGACGTGTTCGTCCACTACTCCGCCATCAACATGCCCGGGTACCGGTCACTCGAAGAGGGACAGGCGGTCGAGTTCGATGTCGGTCCCGGCCGCAAGGGCGAAGAGGCACAGAACGTGAAGGTTGTCTGACGCCTAACAGCTAGTCGCGTGACCCGATCCACAGCGTGAAACGGGTCAACGGCAGATAGCCCATCCGCTCGTAGGTTCGGCGGCCGTCGTCGCTCGAGATGAGCATCGACGGCCGGTCGGGGAGCACGAGCGTCGCCGCCCAGGTCATGGCCTCTCCGTAGCCGCGCCCGCGCACCGACGAGGTCGCCGACACCCATTCCACGTGGGACATCGACTGGCCCAGGTGGGCCATCGACGTGCCCACCGGCTCGCCCGCGACGAGCCCGAGGTAGAAGCGGAACCTGTCGTCGGCGAGGAGCGCATCGGGGAGGAACGCCCCCGCACCAAGGTCGCGGAGCTCGGGCATCGGGTACCCGTCGAACAGCGTGCGCTCGAGGACGCGCAGCGTGTCGGGATCGGTGGCTTCGACGATCTCGAGATCATCGGGCGGCGGACGGCGCTCTCCTCCTGCTGGCCGGAACATCAGCGGGGGGTGACCGACCGGCTGGAGACCGTGCGGTCGCAGGTCGGGCGTCGGCATGGCGCTGAAGAGCATCCACGGGCCACCGGGCGCGCCGGCGAAGAACTCCGTCATCCTCGCGACCACGTCGTCCGCGGCCTGCTCGTGCAGCGGAGCCCGCAGCACGCCCCCGTTGAGATAGGCGCCGGGTGAACCGGCGTCGGCCAGGAGCATGGCGTCGTCCCCCAGCACTCGCCCGCCGGCCGCGCGCGCCTGCGTTTCGATCATGTCGGCGAATGCGTCGACATAGGCACGCACGAGCGTGTCCTCGCTCGGGACATCGCGGTCCCACTCCGTAGCCAGGCGCTCCCCGGGATCGGCGGCGAAGTCGGAAGCCACGTCAGATGCCGTACAGCGCCCGGCAGCTCCCGCCCGCGATCTGCGCCTGCTGCTCCGCGCTCAGCCCGTTCATCGCTTCGCTGAGCTCCTCGGTCACGCCGGGGAACTTCGCGTCGGGGTGCGGATAGTCGCTGGCCCACACGATCCGATCGGCGCCCACGAAGGGCGAGTTGGCAGTGAACGCCAGCGTCGACTCGTCGGGGTCGAAGCTGATCCAGCACTGGCGCCGGAAGTAGTCGGACGGGGCCCGCTTCAACCACGGCACGTCCCACGAGAAGATCTCGTAGTGGTGGTCGAGGCGCTCCAGCCACGGCACGATCCATCCGCCGTTCGCCTCCAGGAACACGATCTTCAGGTCGGCGAAGCGCTCGCACACGCCCCCGGCGAGCAGGAACGCCATCGTGTTCATCATGTCGAACGGGTTCGAGATCGCCTGGGTGAAGTACACGTTGTCGATCCCGCTGTCGGCGCCGGCGTCGCCCGTCGGCATCGACGACGTGCCCAGCCGGGCGATGCGCAGCCCGCTGCACGCACCCGGCAGGTCGGGCACGAGGAACGGGTGCAGCCCGACCGGAAGGCCGGTGTCCGACGCGGCGCGCCACAGCGGGTCGTAGGCCTCGTGGTTCATCGGCTTCCAACCTTCGGTCGGGTTGGGCCGCAGCATGACCCCGACGATCCCGGGCTTGCCCGCGACGCGCCGGATCTCGGCGGCGGCGCGCTCCACGTCCTGCTGCGGCACGATCGCGACGCCGAAGATGCGCCCCGCTCCCTCCTGGACGTGCGCGGAGAGCCAGTCGTTGTAGGCCCGGCACTGGGCCTCGGCGAAGTCGACGTCGTGGAGCCCGGCGATGCCGAGGAGCATCGTCGGGTAGAGCACCGACTGGGCGATGTGGTCGGTGTCGAGGTCGGCGAGTCGGGCGGTGGCGTCGTAGGCCGCGGGGCGGATCTCGGTGTAGCGCAGCTCGCCCCGCTGGGCCCGTTGCCGGTCCTCGAGGCTCATGCCCGCGGTGCCGGCGAGCGCGAGGGCGTTGGCGGGCAACCGCTGGCGGTCGTAGATGCACCACTCGCGACCGTCGCCGTCGGTCTCGATGTGCCAGATCCGGTCCTCGAAGCCCTTGGGCGCGAAGTCGAGCATCCCGTTCGGGTGCTCGAGGACGTGGCCGTCGGAATCGATGAAGCGCAGCGCCGTCGCGGTCGTCATGCGCTCACACTAGGAGAGGGCCGGCTACAGGAAGCGGCGGAGGATCCTCTGCTTCCGCTTCGTGTACGGCGGGTACGCGAAGGCGGGGTCGACGCGGGTCGACTTGGCCAGGATCCCCCTGCGGTGGCTGAACGTCTCGAAGCCGGCGCGGCCGTGGTACGCGCCCATGCCGCTGGCCCCGACGCCGCCGAAGGGAAGGTCGGGGATCGCCACGTGCAGCACGGTGGCGTTGATCCCGGCGCCGCCCGAGGACGTGCGCGTCAGTACCTCGTCATGCGTGTCGCTCGAGCCCGAGAACACATACAAAGCCAGGGGCCGGTCGCGCTGGTTGACGAACTCGATCGCTTCGTCGACATCGGTGACGGGGAGCACCGGGAGCACGGGTCCGAAGATCTCCTCGGCCATGACCGCCGAGTCCGGCGCCACGTTCCGCAGGACGGTCGGCGCGATGTAGCGCTGCTCGGCATCGGTCTCGCCGCCGAGCGCGGGTGTTCCGTCGGCGAGGAGCGCATCGAGCCTGCGGAAGTGACGGTCGTTGACGATCCGGGCGTAGTCGGGGCTCGCCTTGGGGTCGGGGCCGTAGAAGTCGTTGATCACCTTGGCGAGCCGCTCGACGAACGCGTCCTCGATGTCGCGGGCGACGAGGGCGTAGTCGGGCGCGATGCAGGTCTGGCCGGCGTTGAGGAACTTGCCCCACGCCACCCGGCGAGCGGCCACGTCGAGATCGGCGTCGGCGGTCACGATCACCGGGCTCTTGCCGCCGAGCTCGAGGGTGACTGGTGTGAGGTGCTTCGCGGCCGCTTCCATCACGATCCGGCCGACCTGTCCGTTGCCCGTGTAGAAGATGTAGTCGAACTGCTCGGCCAAGAGGGCCTGGGTGTCGGGGACGCCCCCCTCGACCACCGCGACGCACTCGCGGTCGAGGTACTCGGGGATCAGCCGCGCCAGGGTCGCGGACGTGTGCATCGAGACTTCGGACGGCTTGGCGACGACGCAGTTGCCCGCGGCGATGGCCCCGACCATCGGTGAGAGCAGCAGCTGCACCGGGTAGTTCCACGGGGCAATGACGAGTGCGACGCCGAGCGGCTCGTGTTGGATGCGCGCCTTTCCCGGCCGCTGCGCCACCGGTGTCCACACCTTCTCGGGCTTCGTCCACGACGTGAGGTGCTTGAGCGCGTGCTCGATCTCGTTCACCACGATGGCGATGTCGCTGACCCAGGCCTCGAGCGGGGGCTTGCCCAGGTCGGCGCCGAGCGCGCCGAGGAGGTCGTCCTCCCGCTCCCGGAGCATCTTCTTCATGCGCTTGAGCTGCTCCCGGCGCCAGGCGAGCGGGCGGGTGCGGCCCGACGCGAACGCAGACCGCAGCTTCGCGACGAGGGCGCCGAAGTCGGTCGTCGTCGTCTCGGGCGTCAGCGTCTGCATGGGGTCCTTCCACCGGGGGGAGCCCTGACGCTATTCGACCGCCGCCGCCCACCGGGCGGGCCGGGTCAGAGGAGCGTCAGCAGCCCGCGCAGATCCTCGAGCACCGGCACGTCGTCGCGGGCCGGTTTGTCGGGAGCGCCCGGATCGGGCCAGTGGCCGTCCCGGGCCAGGTATGCCGGCGTCATGCCCACCGCCCGAGGGCCTTCGACGTCGGGACCCCACGTATCGCCCACGAACAGCGCGTCCGCCGCCGTTACCCCCAGCTTCTCGAGCGTGTGGCGGAAGATCCGGGGATGGGGCTTGCGGGCACCCGCCCACGCCGACGAGACCGTGACGTCGACGAGCTCGGTGAGGCCGACGCCGTCGATCGCTTCGGCCAGGTCCCAGTCCCAGTTCGAGCAGACCGCGAGCCGCAGGTCGCGGCGTCGGAGCTCGGTCAGTACCTCGGCCACCTCGGGGTAGGGCTCGAGCACGCGTCGGGACGCGCCCGAGCGCAGCTTCTCGAGGATCACCTCGTATTCGCCCGGGTGCACGTCGGTCTCCGCCAGCATCCCGAGCAGGCGTTCCTGTTGCCAGGCGACGTAGTGGTCGCGGCTCTGCGAGTGCTCGAGGTGCTCGATGCCGTCCACCCCCTCGTTCCACCAACGGTTGCGCGCCTCGCGCGGCAGGTCGTAGCCGTGCTCCGCCAGCACCGAGTCGATCGACACCCAGTGCGTCGCCTCCGCCAGGGTGCCGTAGAAGTCGAGGAGCACAGCTTCGTACGTCAGGCGCCGATTGTCGCAGGCCCGTCGACGCGTTTGAGGAGCGGTTCTCAGTCGTCGCCGTCGTTGCGGTTGGGGTGAGCCTCGTCGAGGTGGAGCTTGAGCTCCCAGTGGGCCGTGAACCGAAGCTCGCAGTACGGGCACTGGTGGGCTTCGATGCTCACGGCGTTCCCTCAGTGCCGGCGCGTTCGATGACCGCGCCGAGGTCGAGCTCGCCCTCCCGGGTCTGGGCCCCGCCCGCGAGCGCGCCGTCCAGGCGGGAGTCCAGGTCGGGATCGGCGAGCGTGCGGTTGAACTGGTACGCCTCTTCGATCAGGCCGTCCTCGACGGTGCCGACGGCGGCGTCGACGGCCGCCTTGGCCCGCCGCACCGCGTCGGGCGGGAACGCCGCGATCCGACGTGCCAGCCGCTCGACGAATGGGCCGAGCTCGTCGGGGGGCAGGGCGCGGTTCACCCAGCCGTAGCGCTCGGCGGTCTCGGCATCGAAGTCGGCGCAGCCGAGGACGATCTCGAGGGCGCGGCCGCGACCCATGAGGCGGGGAAGGCGCTGGGTCCCGCCGCCTCCGGGGATGATCCCGACCGACACCTCGGGCTGGCTCAGGACCGTGTCAGTGGCGGCAAAGCGCAGGTCGAGGGAGAGCGCGAACTCGCTGCCGCCGCCCCGGGCCCGTCCCTCCAGCTGGGCGATGGTGACCTGCGGGAGCGTGCGCCACTGCTCCATGAACTGGTGGATGCCGGTGATCTCCGAGCCCCGTTCGGTGACGTCTCGAGGCAGCTGCTGGATCAGGTGCAGATCGGCGTGGGCGATGAAGAACTCGGGGTCGGCGCTGCGGACCACCACGACGCGTACGTCGTCACGCTCGGGCAGCGAGTTCACGACACCCCACAGGTCGCCGATCATGGTGGCGTCGAGGAGGTTCACCGGAGCATGGTCGAGGGTGACGACGGCAACGCCACCGTCGACCCCGACCCGCAGGCTCTCGTACTCGCTCATCGCGGGAGCATGGCATCCGACGGCGGGCGCTGCGAGCGGAGCGGTTCGAGACCGGCCAGGTCACGGCAGGCGCGGATGGCAAGGGCGACGAGCGTGAGCGTCGGGCCGTAGCCGGTCGAGGTCGGGAACACCGACGAGTCCGCGCAGACCATGTTCTCGACGTCGTGGAATCGGCTCCACCGGTCGACAACGCTCGTCGCGGAGTCGTCGCCCATGCGACACGTGCCCATGACGTGGCGGGACACTGGCACGGGCCCGAGCGCGCCGCCATCGTCACTGTCCACCGGCGGGGACGTGGTAGTGATCGTCCACTCGGCGCCCGCCTCCTTCAGGATGGCTTCGAGCTGCGGCGCGACGTAGGCCGAGCACGCCACCTCGTGGTGGTGGGGCGAATACGTGACCCGTCCCGCCGGGAATCCCCACACGTCGCGCACCGTCGGGTCGAGGTCGACCCGGTTGGTGGCCTGGGGGAGGTCCTCGCCCTGCACCGTGAACACCCACATGCGATCGCGCAGGGGCGACTCGAGCATCAGCTGTGTGTGCAGGCGACCCGGTGGGAGGTGCACCGCCTCCATGAGCGGGCCAGCTGCGCCCCCATGCTCGACGATGCCAGCGCGGAAGTAGGGGAGACCGGCGGCCCGGGCGGCCGCCCGGCTCTCGTCGGTGACGAGCATGTGGTCGTCGTGCAGGTGCGTGACCGCCCGGCCGCGGTGACCGTGAAGGCGGAACGGGAACGACCCGACCACCAGCGTCTGGAAGTGGAACATGAGGTTGCGCCCGACCAACCCCGACGAGTTGCCCACTCCGCCGCGTAGGAGCAGTCGGGGGGTCTCGAACGCGCCCGCTGCCAGCACCACGTGGTCGGCGGCCAACTCGTGCTCGGCTCCGTCGGCGTCGAGGTAGCGCACGCCGCGGGCACGCCGGCCGGCCGGGTCGAGGGCGACGGTGCTGACGTGGCACTCGGGGCGGACCTCGCACCGGCCGGTGCGCAGCGCGTGCCGCAGCGGCGCGACCGGGTCGCCCTTGGCGTCGATGGGGCAACCGAAGAAACCGCAGAAACCGCAGTTGTTGCAGGCGGGGCGGCCGTCGTACTCGACGCTGTTCACGCCCGTGGGCGCGCGATACGGGTGGTAGCCGAGCCGGCCGGCGGCGTCGCTCGACAGGATGGCGCCGTACATGTCGGGTCCGGGCGGCATCGGGTACGGCCCCGAACGCCACGCCGCGTACGGGTTGGCGCCCGCCTCACCGGCGACGCCGACGATCCGCTCCGCCTCGGCGTAGTACGGCTCGAGCTCGTCGTAGTCGAGGGGCCAGTCGACCACGTCCGCCCCGTCGATGGGCCCGAGCTCGGAACGCGCCCGGAAGTCGACCTCGCGGAAGCGGGGCAGCTTGGCGTCGGCGTGGAAACCGCCGCCGCCGACGCCGGAGGGGAGGTTGTTCACGTCGCCCGTGAACGTTCGCTCTCCGTCTTCCTCGCGTCGTCGGAACGTGCGCGGCTCGAGCAGGGGGTCGGGCCCGAGGAAGTGGCGGAACATGAACTTCAGTTCGTCGTTGGAGATCTGGCCGCTGGGCGCAAACGGCGGCTCCAACGACAGCAGGTGGTTGCGACCCTTCTCGAGCACGATCACCGACCACCCGGCGTCGGTGAGCACGTGGGCGGCGGTCGCGCCCGCGGGCCCGCTGCCGACGACGACCGCGTCGCAGTCAGTCACGCCCGCGAACCTCGGCGTCGGTGTACCCGCGCGGCTGCACATCGCCGGGGAACTGCACCGCTTGCCACGCGGCCGCGCCGCGGTTGCCGCCGTACTCGGGGGCCGCGTAGGCGCCCTCGCACGCGTGCTGGTAGAGGAGCGCCTTGAAGTCGGGTTCGACGTCGAGGCGCGCCTCCTGGTCCTCCGCGGGCAGCGCCGCGAAGTCGGCGCCGAGTGCCGCGACCCCCTCGACGTACCGCTCCTGCCAGCCCGTCACCGGTCCGTTGAACTCGCGCTCGGGGATCCCCCGCGATCCTTCGATGCGCGTCCGCCACGCCAGCTCCTCGAGCGGGGAGAGGGGCAGGAACCGGTCGAACGACGCGTCGCCGCCGCCGCGCCCCGAGAAGGGGCCCCCCGCCCAGATGCGGGGAGGATCGACCGCGAACGCGCCGAGGAGCCCGTCGATGTAGTCGGCGACGCCCAGGGCCCGGGCGCCGGGATGGGCGTCAGCGGCGGGAATGAGGCGCTCGCAGGCCGCCTCGACGACCGCGTATTGCTCCGGCGTCAGCCAGGCGGGCACGGGGCGGGAGCCTACCGATCACCGAAATGAGTACCGGGTACTCAGGCGCGTGCGGACCGCCCGTGGTCCAATGGCCACGAGCCGACTCGCCCGAGCCGACTCGCCCGAGCCGACCCGCCCGAGCAATCGTGAAAAAGACGATCTTCAAGTGGACGACATTTCTCGCCCCCGTGGTCATCGCCGCGGGGATCGGCGCGTTGATCTACGCCTTCGCCAGCGACAGCCAGTACGACCCCAACGCGGTGGTCACCGACTCGAACGGGTTCACGACGCGCGGCGCCTACGTCACCAACTCCGCCTGGGCGACGGTGGGCGGGATCCTGCTGGGGGTCGGCTTGCTCGCATTCTTCGTCGGCATGTTCGGGTGGGTGTTCAGCGCCATCTGGGGCGGCGCGAGCAAGGCGCTCGCGGGTGCATCGGGGCCGTCTGGGCCCGCACCGTCGGGGCCCGCGCCCGGGGCGGCGACACCGGGATGGGCGAGCCCGTCCGCACCGGCTCCCACACCTGGGGGAACGACCAAGATCTAGGGACCTACGCTCGGCGGGTGTCGTGCCCCGCGCCGCCATTGTCCTCGCACTCGCTTGCCTCGTCGCCGTCTCGTGCGCCGGGAACGGCGACGACCGCGCCCGGTCCCGGGCAACGACCGCGTCCACGACCGCCGCCCCGACGACCGCCGCCCCCACGACCGCCTCTCCCACGACTGTGGCGGTGACCGCGCCACCCACGTTCGACGGCGGTGTCGAGGCGATCCCGGATGCGGCCCGCCTGCACGCGTCGTGGCGGCCGGGATGCCCGGTCCCGCTCGAGGATCTCCGCGTCCTCAGCCTCGACCACTGGGGGCTCGACGGTGCCGAGCACCGGGGCGAGCTCGTGGTGCACGCCGACCACGCCGACGCCATCGTCGGTGTGTTCCGGCGGCTGTTCGAAGCCCGCTTCCCGATCGAGCGCATGGAGCTCGTCGATGCGTTCGGGGCCGACGACGATGCGGTCATGGTTGCCAACGACACGTCGGCCTTCAACTGCCGAGACGTCGTAGGCCGGCCGGGAGTCTGGTCGCAGCATGCCTACGGCCTCGCCGTCGACGTGAACCCGCTCGTCAACCCGTACGTGCTCAGCCCTGAGGACGTACGGCCACCCGAGGGCGTCGCTTACCTCGACCGCACGCAAGATGTCGCCGGTCTCATCCGGGGCGGCGACGTCGTCGTCGAAGCGTTTGCCGCGATCGGGTGGGAGTGGGGCGGGGTGTGGGACATGCCCGACTACCAGCACTTCTCTGCGGCAGGGAACTGACGCCGCCCGTTCACCCGGTTGGGGAAGCCGACCCGCTGACGGCGTAGTTGCCGTGCTCATCGACCCGGGCGACGTGCCCGGGCGGCAGCACCAACACCGTGAACGGCTCCTCTACGAGGGCAGGACCGTGCACCTCGGCGCCCGGCCCGAGGGCGGTGCCGTCGTACACGGGCGTGTCGACGAACTCGACGCCGAAGTACACCGGCCGCGACCCGCGACGCGCCTGCTCGGCGTCAGTCACCGCGCCGAACTCGGCGAGCCGGTCCGGCTTCGGTGTGTTGCCTCGGCTGACCAGGCGCACGCCCCGGAGGAGCGGCTGCTGGTTGCGGAAGCAGAATCCGCGCTCGCGCTCGTGCTGGTCGTGGAAGCGCTCGGTCAGGTCGAGCAAGCCGGGCTCGTCGAGTGTCGCCCCCTCCGGCACCGCCACGCTCATGTCGAAGTTCTGGCCCGGGTAGCACATCTGCGCGTACAGCGCGACGTCGACGTGGTCGGCGGCGAGGCCGGTGGGCTCCATCTCCTTGCGCGCCTCGTCGGTGAGCTCGTGCATGAGCCCGTGGAGCCGGCCGAGGTCGACCTGCGAGAGCGGCACCACGTAGGCCCGCACCATGTCGACGACGTAGTCGGCCACGAGGACCCCGAGCGCCGAGAACGCCGGCGCCGCCCTCGGGACGACGATGCGGTCGATCCCCAGCTCGGCGGCGATGGCCCACGCGTGCACCGCGCCATTGCCGCCGTAGGCGATCAGCGACAGCTCGCGCGCGTCGGCGCCGTGTCCCGCCAGCACCCGGCGGGTGGCGTTGGCCATGTTGGCGTTGACGATCCGCTCGATGCCCCAGGCGGCTTCCACGACGTCGAGGCCGAGCGGCTCACCCACGTCGCGCTCGATCGCCCGGCGTGCCCCCTCGACGTCGAGCGTCATGCGGCCACCCGCGAACCCGTCGACAGGGAGGTAGCCGAGGACGGCATCGGCGTCGGTGACGGTGGGTCGTTCGCCGCCGCGCCCGTAGCAGACGGGCCCGGGTTGCGACCCGGCGCTCTCGGGCCCGACGAGGAGGGCGCCCTGGCGGACCCGCGCGATCGATCCACCGCCGGCGCCGACGCTCTGCACGTCGACCATCGGGAGGCCGATGTAGTAGCGGTACCGCCAGTTCCAGTCGGTCTTGATCTCGGGCCGGCCGCCGCGCACGAGGCAGAGGTCGAAGCTCGTCCCGCCCATGTCGACCGACACGAAGTCGTCGACGCCGGCCTTGCCCGCCGCCAGCGCCGCGCCCATGACGCCTCCGGTCGGCCCGGACGCGAGCAACGACACCGCCCGGCGGGACACGTAGTCGGGCGGCATGACCCCGCCGGTCGACTGCATGATCAGCAGCTGCCCGGCGTACCCGGCGGCCCGCAGCTTCTCCTGGAGCCGGCCGATGTAGGCGGCGATGCGGGGGGCGACGTAGGCGTTGACGAGAGTGGTCGACGTGCGCTCGAACTCCGGGCCCCGCGGCATTACCTCATGGGAGAGCGAGACGTGCGCGACGTCGGGGAACTCCTCCCGGATGATCTCGGCGGCGCGCCGTTCGTGTGCAGGGTTCACGAAGCTGAACAGGAACATCACCGCGACCGAATCGACGCCCAGCTTTTGCAGCCGCTGCACGCCCCGGCGGACCGCCTCCTCGTCGAGCGGTTTCAACACGTCACCCTCGAAGCTCATCCGCTCGGGGATGGGGATGCGGGCGCGCCGCTTCGCGATCGGCGGGGGAGCGGGGTACGACGGGTCCCAGATCTGCTCCTTGTGGACCCGGCGCATCTCGATCTCGTCGCGGTGGCCTTCGGTGACGAGGAGCCCAGTGGCGGCGCCGTTCATCTCGATCATGGTGTTGTCGGCGGTGGTCGTGCCGTGGACGAGGATGTCGACGTCGGCGCAGAAGTCGCGCAGGGGCACCGAGAACCGCTCGGCGAGCTGTTCGAGGCCGTTCATGACGCCGGTCGACTGGTCGTCGAGAGTCGTCGGCGTCTTGTCGAGGGCGACGTGGCCGTCGGGAGTGACGCAGATCAGGTCGGTGAACGTGCCGCCGACGTCGATGCCGACGCGGTACCCCATGTCAGCCGCGCCGCTGCGTCCGCAGGGCGGCCGTTGCCTCCTCGTCGACGGCGAGGGTCAGCTCCTCGAGCGATCCGGTGAGAACGACGCCGTACTCACGCTCGGCGCCCGCGACGCTCACGTACTCGTCCAGCACGTCGTCGAGGACGGCCTGCGGGTCGCGGTCGACCGGGTTGCCCCAGCCGCCGCCCCCGCCGTAGTCGTACATGATCCGCTCGCCCGCGCTGATCGGCACCCAGTCGGCGGTGTGCTGCACGACGAACGGGTCGTCCGAGCCGTAGCGGATGACCATCTTGTTGGGCTCGCCGTTCACGCCGCCGGCGATGCCGGGCATCGGGTACTTCATCCCGACGACGTACGTGTACACCTTGGCGTCGACCCGGACTTCCTTCTCGTAGTGGCTCCCGCACAGCCCCCGCCACTGGCCGGCGCCGCCGGAGTCGGTGCGGTAGTCGCGGCTCCACTGCACGTGCGGGTACAGGCTCTCGTTGATCTCGGCGGTCGCCTTCCAGAGATTGCCGAACGACGCGTTCTGCGCTCCCCACGCGTCCATGCCCTTCGCCGCGTTGCACCACCCGGCATAGACCTCGGCCGAGTGGTCGGTGAACTTCTGGCCCGTGCGGGGATCGACGCCCACGATGATCGTGGGGATCCCGGTCTTGTACGTCTGCGGCACCGCCTTCTCCGGTAGCACGCCCTGCATCGCCACCGCGATGACCTCACCCACGTCGGCGCCGGGATGGTGCGTTCCCGCGCTCACCGGCCGGTCGCCGTGCGGGTTGAGCACGCAGCCCTGCGGGACCACCAGCTTGATCTGGTCGAAGAACCCCTCGTTCTTCGGGATCTCCGGGTCCATCATCGAGGCGATCTGGCCGATCGTGTAGCCGCGCGTGTTGCCGAACGTCGACCACGCCTGGATCTCCTGGCGGGTGTCGCTGCCGGTGTAGTCGATGGTGAGGTCCTCACCCGCGACGGTGATCTTCACGTGCAGATGGATGTCGGGGTTGCCGAGCGGGTCGTGGTCGACGTAGGCGTCGCCCTCGTAGACGCCGTCGGGCCAGGCCGCCACCTCCTCGCGGAAGCGGCCGGCGGCGTAGTCGATCATGTAGTCGACGGCTTCCTCGACGGTGGCGGCACCGTGACGGTCGAGCAGGTCGCTCAGGCGCTTGGCCGCCAGCTGGGCCGCGCCGATCTGGGCCCGCAGGTCGCCGATGTAGTCGGGCAGGCGGTTGTTGGCCTGCATCGCGTAGAGCACGTCGCGGCGCTCGACCCCCCGGTCGAGGACCTTCACCGCCGGCCAACGCGCGCCCTCGCCCCAGATGTCGTTGGCGGTGACGTTGTACCCGCCGGGCACCGCGCCGCCGGTGTCGCCGTGGTGGCACTGGATGCTGGCGATCAGCACCATCCGCCGGCCGCCCCGTCCGTCGCCGGCGAAGATGGGCGCGAATACGTTGTAGTCGGGCAGGTGGCCGCCGCCGTGGTACGGGTCGTTGCCGACGAAGACGTCGCCCTCGTGGAAGTCGTCGGCGCCGAAGAACTCCAGCGCGAACCGGACGGGCAGCGTCGAGGTGAGCATGAACTGCGGGATACCGACCGAGAGGGCGGCGAGCCGCCCCTTGGCGTCCAGGATCGTGGCGTTGCGCTCGTTGCTCTGGTTGAGGATGGGGGTGGTGGCGGTGCGCGACACGTAGGTCGCCATCTCGAAGCACACCGTCTCCATCGCGCCCCGGATCACCTCGGCGGTGACCGGGTCGACGGTCGGGTGCTCGGCCAGGCGACCCCGGTGGCCCGCGAGTTGGACGAGATCGACGTTCACGGTGGCCCCCTCGTCGTCTGTCTGGCGGTTGCGGCGAACCTGACGCCGACGTCACTCATATCCTACCCTCGGGCCCGCCGGGGCAGTCAGAGGAGCGCCGTGACCGACCAGCGCGAGTTCAAGGACATCCGGGGCAGTGGCGCCGAGAACGCCTCGACGCTGCCCGTCGACGAGTACATGACGGGCCTGGAGGCGCTCCAAGCCGAGGTCGCGACCGAGAAGAACCTGGTGTGGGAGCGCGTCGCCGACGGGACGCTCTCGATGGAGCTGCTCCAGCGGCTGTGCAAGGAGTACTACTTCCTCGGCAAGTGGTACACGAGCGAGTTCGGCTCGATCGTCTCCAACACCCCCGACGTCGACGCTCTCGATCTCGGTGCCAGCGAGCACTTCGTCCACTGGACCCAGAACCTGGCCGACGAGACCGGCTTCGCCGGCGACCGCAACCACGTCGACATGAAGATCGAGTGGGCCCGTCAGCTCGGGATCACCGACGACGAGCTGCTCTCGTACCGGGCGATGCCCGAGTCCATCGGGTCGGTGTTCACGACGCTGTACTACATGCGTCGCTCCTACGAGGAGGGTCTGGCCGCGTTCGGCTGGGCGGGTGAGCGGTTCGCGGCCTCCACGAACTACGCGGTGAAGATGTACGAGGGGATGCGCGACCACTACGGCATCGAGGTCGAGAACTTCAAGGTGCACGCCTACGCCGAGGAGGACCACGGCAAGGCGGCCGACTACCTGTTGCGCCAGGTGGTGCAGACCGCGGGTCAGCAGCGGCGCGTCCGCCGGGCCGTCGAGCACGTCCTGGTGATGCGCAACGCCCGCACCGCCGCGCTCAACCGCTGGCTCGAGGAGCCGGGAGCGCTGCGGAAGTAGTTTCCGGGCGATGGCGGCACCCCAAACAGTCGATGACCATCTGAGCCTGCTCGAGCACGGCCTCCAACCGCGTGCTTCACGCCCGGCGCACGTCATCGTGGTGGGCGCGGGCATGGCCGGGCTCGTGGCCGCGTCGGAGCTGCGCAAAGCCGGGCACGACGTGACGCTGCTCGAGGCCCAACAGCGCGTCGGCGGCCGGGTCCTCACCCTGCGCGAGCCGTTCGCTCCCGGGTTGTGGGGGGAGGCGGGGGCAATGCGGCTACCACGGTCGCATCGCCTCACCATGGAGCTGGTCGACCGGTTCGGCCTCGAAGTGGCGCCGTTCACGATGGACAACCCGCAGGCGTACTGCTGCCTCGGGGGGCATCAGGTTCGCTTCGCCGACATCGGTGCCGATCCCCGCGCGTTCGGCTTCGAGCTGGCGGAGGCGGAGTGCTGCCCGCCCGCCGATCTCTGGGGCAGGGCGCTCGCGCCGTTCGCCGCCCGACTCGAGACCGAGGGTGACCTGGCGTGGGACGCGATCGCCTCCGAGTTCGACCAGTTCGCGGTGCGGGAGTTCCTCGAGGCGCAGGGGTGGTCGGAAGGCGCGATCGAGATGTTCGGCCTCTGGTTCAACCAGGAGGCGATGATGAACTCGTCGTTCCTGGAGCTCCTGCGCGAGGAGCTCGGCGGCTACTACACCGACCTCGTGTACGTCGTGGGTGGGACCGACCTGCTCCCGCGCGCGTTCCTGCCCGAGCTCGCTGATCGCATCCGCTTCGGCGCCAGGCTCGCCGCGATCGACCAGTCACCCCGCGACGTGACCGCCCACTACCGCACCGGCGCGGGCCGGTTCTCGGTCACCGGCGACTACGCGATCGTCACCGCGCCCTTCCCGGTGCTGCGGCACGTCGAGGCGCTGACGCCGTTCTCACGCGCCAAGCAGCGCGCCATCCGCCAGCTCCACTACGACGCCTCGGCCAAGGTCTTCCTCCAGTTCCGGCGGCGGTTCTGGGAGGACGACGACGGCATCACCGGTGGGGGAAGCGTCACCGATCTGGCGGTACGCAACGTGTACTACCCCGACCACGGGCGCGACACCGGCCGGGGCGTCATGCTGGCCAGCTACACCTGGGGGGAGGACGCCCAGCGCTGGGGGAGCCTCTCACCCGGTGACCGCGTCGTGCAGGCGCTCGAGGACGTCTCGAGAATCCACCCGCAGGCCGAGGAAGAGTTCGAGGTCGGCGCGTCCAAGATGTGGCACGACGACGAGTTCGCCGGCGGCGCGTTCGCGCTCTTCGACCCGGGGCAGCAGACCCTTCTGTACGAGGCGATCGTCGCTCCCGAGGGCCGCATCCACTTCGCCGGGGAGCACGCCTCGCTCGCGCACGCGTGGATCCAGGGGGCGATCGAGTCTGGCCTCCGAGCGGCGTCGGAGGTGCACGAGGCAGCAGGAGCTGCCATCACCGAATGAGGGGGCCGGGTCCCCCGGCCCCCGCCGCCGGCTGCGTGCGGGAGCGGCGAGCGCAGCGAGCGCGACCAGAAGAGCTAGATCAGCAGCTCCTCCGCCAGCAGGTCGTGGTGCTCGGCCCGGGTCCCGAGCCAGTGCTCGGAGCCGTAGGCGCGGCGGATGAAGAGGTGGAGGTCGTGCTCCCACGTGTACCCGATGCCGCCGTGGATGTGGATGCCGTCTTTGGCCGCCCGGGTGGCGGCGGCGCCGGCGGCGGCCTTGGCCACGTGGGTGGCGCGGTGGCGGTCGTTGTCACCGGCGTCGTGAGCCATCGCCGCGAACTGCACCGCGCTCGTGGCCCGCTCGAGGTCGAGCGCCATATCAGCCAGCTTGTGCTGAACGGCCTGGAACGAGCCGATGGGCACGTCGAACTGCACCCGCTCCTTGGCGTAGGCGAGTGTCATGTCGAAGAGGCGGCGGGCGGTGCCGACCATCTCCGCCGCCAGCGCGACCGTCGCCCACTCGACGATCGATTCGAGCTCCTCGGGAAGGATCGGTAGCGGTTCGCCCGATCCGCTCGCGTCGACGGTGACCTCGAACAGCCGCCGGGTCGTGTCGACAGTGCGGACGAGACGCGTCGGCGGGTTTCGTAACAGCGTGACCGCAGGCTCCCCCGAGACGACCGCGACCCAGTCGACGCGGTCGGCTTCGGGCACGAACGTCTTCACCGGGTCGTCGTTGGCGCGCCAGCGGCCGTCGGTGCCGGCCAGCGCCACCGTGCCCGTGACCTCGCCCGCGAGCGCTGCTGGTAGGAGCTCATGGTCCACTGTCCCGAGCAGGGGCGCGAACAGCGCGGTGGTAGCGAAGAACGGGCCTGGCGCGGCGACGTAGCCGAGCTCCTCGAGGAAGAGGTGGTGGTCAGTCAGCGGGCCGCCAGCCAGCCCGGCGTACTCGCGCAGGTGCGTCCACAGTGGATCGGCGGCCGCGGGATCGTCTATGTGGGCGCGCAGCATCGACGTCGTGCACTCGGCCGCGAGCAGTGCGCGCGCGGTGTCGCGCAGCAGCTCCTGATCCTCGGAAAGAGTGAAGTCCATGGTCAGCCTCGCGGCAGCCCGAGGACGCGCTGGGCGATGATGTTGCGCTGGATCTCCGAGGAGCCACCGGCGATTGTGCTGGCGAAGCTCACGAAGAAGCTGTGGGCCCAGCGGCCGCTCTCCTCACTGCGCTCGCCGTCCACCACCGTGCCGTAGGCGCCCTGCATCTCCACGCCGAGCTCGAAGCACTCCTGGCCGAGCTCGGACGTCGCCATCTTCATGAACGAGTGCTCCGGTGCCGAGCTGCCCTGGGCGAAGCTGGCGAAGCCCTTGTATCCGAGCGCCCGCAGGCTGGCGGCGCGTTCGTACATCTCGGCCAGCCGGCGACGGACGACCGGGTCGCGATCGAGCCCGCGACGCCTAGCGAGCGCGATCAACGAGCCCACCGTGTACTCGAGCCGGCTCACGCTCTCGACCCACAGCCCGGCCCGCTCGTGCGCCAGTGATCCCTGGGTGATGCGCCACCCGTCGTCGAGCCCGCCGACGAGGTTTTCGCGGGCGACGACTACATCGGTGAAGAAGACCTCGGCGAAGCTTGCCGCGCCGGTGATGTGGCGCAGCGGCCGGATCTCGATGCCGGGAGTATCCATGTCGACGATCAGCAGGCTGATGCCCTTGTGCTTGGGCACGTCGGGGTTGGTGCGGACGTAGCAGAAGCACTTCTGGGCCACCATCGCGTAGCTGGTCCACACCTTCTGGCCGTTGACGACGAAGTGGTCGTCGTGCACGGCGGCGCGGGTCTGTATACCGGCGAGGTCGGAGCCGGCGTTGGGTTCGCTCATGCCGATGCACCAGACCGTGTCGCCTCGGATCGCCGCCGGCGCCAGCGTCTGCTGCTCGCTCGTACCGAACTCCAGGAGGCTGGGAGCGACGATCGCGTAGCCCGGGAAGTGGAACGATCGCGGGATGCTGCGACGCGCCATCTCCTCCAGATAGGCGAGCGTCTGGATCGGCGTGCAGTTCCGGCCGCCGAGCTCGGCGGGATAGGCAGGGATCATCCAGCCGTGGTCGAACAAGGTTGACTGCCACTTGCGCGACCACGCGGGGATGATGTCCCCCGAGTCGTCTTCGATGCTGTCGAAGTCGCGCTGCACGAGTGCCTCGGGCGGCGCCTGCTCGTCGAGGAACGCGACCAGCTCCGCCCGGAACGCCTCCTCCTTCGGGCCCCAGCCCAGCTTCATGTCGTTACTGCTCCGCCGGGGTGAGAAAGGCGGGCACGCCCTCACCGGTCTTGGCGAAGAGCGCGCCGCGGTGGGCGTCGATGCTCTCGATCGTCCACGGCTTGTCGTCGGTCGCCTCGGTGATGGGGCGCCAGCCTTGCACGATCTGGACCAGGCCACCCTGCACCTTCACCACTTGCCCCGAGATCGGCGCCGAGACGTCGCTCGCGAGCCAGCAGGCGGCCGCGGCCGCGTTCTCGGGGGCGAAGCGGTCGAACTCACCTTCCTTGGCGGCCATGTACTCGCCCGCGCCGGGCACTTCCTCGGTCAGGCGGGTACGGGCGACGGGGCAGATCGCGTTCGTGCGCACGCCGATCCGTTCCAGTTCCCGCGCGAGCACCAGCGTCATGGCGGCGATCCCGGCCTTGGCGGCGGCGTAGTTGACCTGGCCGGCGTTGCCGTAGAGGCCCGACTCCGACGCGGTCGTGACCACGGCCGCGTTCGTGGGCTCGCCGGTCTCCTTGGCCTTCGCCCGCCAGTACGCACCGGCGAAGCGGATCGGTGCGAAGTGCCCCTTGAGGTGGACGTCGACGACCGCGTCCCACTCGGCCTCCTCCATGTTGAAACTCATCTTGTCGCGCAGGATCCCGGCGTTGTTGACGAGCACGTCGAGGCGACCGAAGTCGTCGACGGCCTGCTCGACCAGCGCCTGGGCCCCGTCCCACGAGCTCACGCTGGCGAAGTTGGCGGCGGCCACGCCACCGGCCTCCTCGATCTCGTCGACCACCTGCTGGGCGGGCCGCTGGTCGGCGCCGCCGCCGGTCGTCTCGCCCCCTAGGTCGTTCACGACGACCGCCGCGCCCTCCGAGGCCAGCAGCAACGCCTCGGCGCGCCCGATGCCGCGCCCGGCGCCGGTGACGATCGCGACTTTGCCGTCGAAGAGGCCCATGGTTCCCCGGGAATACTGAGCTGACGTGGGTGTCAGAGAATACGCTCTTGCCTCCGATGACTGACGAGGAGCGGCGCGCCCGCCTCGGCGAGCTCGCTGACGAGATCGAGGCGGAGATGCGCCGCCTCGGCGTGTGGTCCGAGAGTCCGCCGACCGAGGAGCGCGTGCTCGAGGGCGGGGCGTTCGGCGTCGGCACCGTCCCGTTCGAGTACTGGATCCAGGTGGTGCTCCTGGCCCGCCTGCGGCAGGTGGCGGCGGGGGAGATCCCGATCCCCGGGCGCAGCTCCGTCGGCGTGCAGGCGGCACGCGAGTGGGACACGGCCGGCTATGACACGTCGCACCTTCAGGACCTCATCCACGAGGTCGACGCGGTCGCCGGGGGACGCCGGTAGCGCGGTCAGCCCACGAAGAGAGGCTCGCGTCGACCGGCGAGGCCGGTTTCGCCGGCGCTGGCTAAGCGTTCGTGGTGAGGATATTGACGACCGAGACGCCCGAGCCCCGTCCCCCGACGTTGTGCTGGAGGGCGTAGCCGTTGCGCATCTCGACCTGGCGCTCGCCCGCGTCGCCCCGCAGCTGCCACCAGCACTCGGTCAGCTGGGCCACGCCGCTCGCGCCGATCGGGTGGCCCTTGGCCAGCAGCCCACCCGACGTGTTGACCGGGATCCGGCCCTGGAGCGACGTCTCGCCGTCAAGCGATGCCACCCCGCCCTTGCCCTTCTCGACGAACCCGAGGTCCTCGATGTCGAGGATCTCGGTGATGGTGAAGCAGTCGTGCACCTCGGCGCAGTCGATCTGGGCCGGCTCGACGCCCGCCATCTTGTAGGCGCGCTCGGCGGCCGCGGTCGTCGCCTTGAGGGCGGTGAACGTCGTCTTCTCGTGCAGGTAGGGGTGATCGGTGGCGACGCCGAACCCGGCGACGAACACCGGTCGGTCGGTGAACTCGGCTGCCCGCTCCGCGCTCACCAGCAGCGTCGCGGCGGCGCCGTCGGTCTGGGGGCAGCAGTCGAGGAGGTGGAGCGGGTGGCACACCGGGGGCGAGGCGAGCACGTCGTCGACGGTGATCTCGTTCTGGAAGTGGGCGAAGGGGTCGCGGGCCCCGTTGTAGTGGTTCTTGACCGCGACCGACGCCAGCATCTCGCGGGTCGTGCCGTACTCGTGCATGTGCCGGGTGGCGAACGGCGCGAACAGCACCGGCGCGGTCTCGCCCCGGGTGAAGATCGGATGCCCGGAGGCGGCGCGCGACAGCAAACCCTCCTCGGTCGACTTGTCGCGCATCTTCTCGACGCCGATCACGAGTACGACGTCGTGCACGCCGCTGGCTACCGCCATGGCGCCGACCCGGAAGGCGTCGGAGCCCGACGGGCACGCGTTCTCGATCCGGGTGCACGGGATGCCGGCGAGGCCGATCGCGGTGGGCACGGTGTTGCCGCCGATGCCCTCCTGGCCCCAGAGCGTGCCCCGCTGAGTGGCGACGAACGCGGCGTCGACCTGTGACGGCTCGAAGCCGCGGTCGACGCTTCCCACCGCGGCCTGGAAGGCGCCCGCCGCCATCTGCTCGTAGCTCTGCTCGAACAGCTCGCCGAACTTGATGAGCCCGGCGCCGACGACCGCGACCCGGTTCCAGCTCATGACGGCCGCTCGGACGGGGCGGTCGTCTTGGCGTGGGCTTTGAAGCCGTACACCGGCACTCCCCGCTCGTACGCGTAGCGCCGTAGCACCAGCTCCACCGGTGTGCCGATCTCGAGGCCGTCGCCCCGCCCGGTCACCTGCAACATGACTCGGGCCCCGTCGGCGAGGTCGATCACGGCCAAGGGAAGGGGAGCGACGAACGGCGCCGGCATCGTGTGATTCACGACGAAGGTGTGGACCACACCGCGGCGGGCCATCGGCACGAGCTCGAACTTCGTGCTGCCGCAGCTGATGCAGTGGGGATGGATGGACGGCGGGGTGTTGATCGTGCCGCAGTCGACGCAGCGCGCGCCGAGCAGTCCCAGGATCTCGTCCGCGCCCCGCACGAACGACGCGCTCTCCGGCGGGACGCCCATCGGGATGGTCTCGCCCGCCGCAGTCAGTTGGCCACGGGCGCGCAGCGCCTCCGTGTACGAG
>JACDBD010000119.1 GCA_013695115.1 Actinomycetota bacterium
GCGGGATCCCGCCGCGGACCCCACCCGCCCACCGCTGCGGCTCGCTCCGCTCGCCGCAACGTCCGGCGGCGTCACCCGCCGGCGCCCGCCGTTCTCGTCAAGCAGCGGGATGCTACGCAGCCCGGGCGGTGTGGCGGGCGTGCTCGGCCCAGAAGGCGGTCTCGACGCCGGGCTCCATCACTGTTCGGTATCGGCGCCGCGAATGGTCCGATTGACCGACCTCGGAGTGCCCTTCGACACCTTCTCGGGCGGTCCGGTAGTCTTTCCAGGCTTTGCCGTGGGGGGATTGGGGCCTCCTCCGGCGTCTCCTCATAGGCCCCCAACCGATGTCTGCGCAGGCTGCACCTTCTCTCGGGCAGGACCACGCAGCACAACACCCAGACGCTCCGCCGGCTCCTCGGCCACCAAGCCCGGAACCGGGGGAGCGTTCGCGTGAGGGAAAGACCGCGATGGCTTCCAAGGGAATCCTGGGCCGCAAGCTCGGCATGACCCAGGTCTGGGACGCCGACAACCGGGTGCTTCCGGTGACGGTGATCCAGGCCGGGCCTTGTCGCGTCGTGCAGCTCAAGACGCCCGAGCGCGACGGCTACTCCGCGGTGCAGCTGGCCTTCGGTGACGCCAACGAGGGGAACCTCACCAAGGCCCAGCTCGGTCACCTGAAGAAGGCCGACGCCCAGCCGGCTCGGCACCTGGCCGAGTTGCGGGTCGACGACCTGTCCGGCTTCGAGGTGGGGCAGGTGGTGGCGGCCGACCTGTTCGAGGTGGGCGACCGGGTCGACGTCAGCGGGATCAGCAAGGGCAAGGGCTTCACCGGTGTGATGCAGCGCCACAACTTCGCCGGCCAGGGCGCGAGCCACGGCACCCACAAGAAGCACCGCGCCCCCGGCGCCATCGGTGCGTGCGCGACGCCCTCGCGGGTGTTCAAGGGCATGCGCCTCCCGGGTCAGCACGGCAACAGTCGTGTCACCACGCTCAACCTCGAAGTCGTCGAGGCCGACGCCGAGCGCAGTCTCCTGCTCCTCAAGGGATCGGTTCCGGGCCCGGCGGGCAGCGTGGTGTTCGTTCGCAACGCGGTGAAGAGCCCGGCCAAGGCGGGCACGACCGCGGAGACGGCCGCATGAGCACCGTCCCTGTCACCACCGTCACCGGCGCCAAGGCCGGCAGCGTCGAGCTCGCCGACGAGCTGTTCGGGATCGAGCCGAATGTCTCCGTCATGCACCAGGTCGTCACCGCCCAGCTCGCGGCCCGGCGCTCGGGCACGCACAGCACCAAGACGCGCTCCGAAGTCCAGGGCGGCGGCGCCAAGCCATGGCGCCAGAAGGGCACCGGGCGCGCCCGCCACGGCTCGATCCGCTCGCCCCAGTGGCGCGGCGGCGGCGTCGCCCACGGCCCCAAGCCTCGCGACTACACCCAGCGCACCCCCAAGAAGATGGTGCGCCTCGCGCTCCGCTCGGCGCTGTCGGACCGCGCCGCCGACGGCAAGGTCATGGTCGTCGACGAGTGGGGCATCGACGAGCCCAAGACCAAGCGGGCCAAGGAGGTCCTCGAGGGCCTGGGCCTGCGGGTCAAGCGCGAACGCGACGTCCGGATCCTGCTCGTCCTCGAGCGCGGTGAGGAAGCCACCTGGAAGTCGTTCCGCAACCTCGGCAAGCGGGTGCAGATCGTCCTGCCCGAGGAGCTCAACGCCTACGACGTCCTCGTCAACGACTGGATCGTGTTCAGCACCCGCACGCTCGAGACCGCGACTCGGCGCTTCGGTTCCGCCGGCCCGGCCGAGGAGCCGGTCGCCGAGAAGGAGACGGCGTCGTGAGTGCCCGTAACCCCCGCGACATCGTGATCCGGCCGATCGTGTCGGAGAAGTCGTACGCCGCGTACGAGGAGAACGTCTACACGTTCGTCGTCGCCGGCGACGCCAACAAGATCGAGATCAAGAAGGCGATCGAGACGATCTTCGGGGTCAAGGTCAAGCGGGTCAACACCCTGAACCGCCAGGGCAAGCGCAAGCGGAACCGCCGCACCGGCGACTGGGGTCAGCGGGCGGCGCAGAAGCGCGCCGTGGTCGCGCTCGCCGAGGGCGACCACATCGAGATCTTCGGAGGGACCTGATGCCGGTCCGCAAGCGCAAGCCCACCAGCCCGGGCCGCCGGTTCCAGACCGTCTCCGACTTCGCCGAGATCACGCGCGACCACCCGGAGCGGAAGCTCACCAAACCCAAGAAGCGCTCCAGCGGCCGCAACGTCTATGGCCGCATGACGTCGCGTCACCGCGGCGGGGGGCACAAGCAGAAGTACCGGGTGGTCGACTTCCGGCGCGACAAAGACGGCGTGCCCGCCAAGGTCGCGACCATCGAGTACGACCCCAACCGCAACGCCCGCATCGCACTGCTGCACTACGTCGACGGCGAGAAGCGCTACATCCTGGCGCCGTCGCAGCTGGCGGTGGGCGACATGCTCCAGAGCGGCCACGGCTCCGAGATCCGCCCCGGGAACGCGCTCCCGCTGCGCTACATCCCCGTCGGTACCACCGTGCACAACGTCGAGCTCAAGCCGGGCGCGGGCGGGAAGCTCGGGCGCGGCGCCGGCGCTGCCATCCAGCTCGTCGCCAAGGAGGGGACCACCGCAACGCTGCGGCTCCCGTCGACCGAGATGCGGCGGGTCCCGCTGGATTGCCGGGCGACCGTGGGCCAGGTCGGCAACGTCGAGGCCGCGCTGGTGCAGGTGGGCAAGGCCGGCCGCAACCGCTGGAAGGGCAAGCGCCCCCACACCCGCGGTGTCGCCATGAACCCGGTCGACCACCCCCTGGGCGGGGGCGAGGGCAAAGCCTCCGGCGGCCGGCACCCGGTGTCGCCCTGGGGCAAGCCCGAGGGTCGTACCCGCCGCAAGGGCAAGCCGTCCGACAAGCAGATCATCCGCCGCCGTCGTGGCCGCGGCTCTCGCCGGTGATGAGGAGCAGCTGACCAATGCCGCGCAGCCTGAAAAAGGGACCGTTCATCGACGACCATCTGGCGGCGAAGGTCCAGGCCATGAACGACTCGGGCGACCGCAAGGTCATCAAGACCTGGTCGCGCCGTTCGACGGTCACCCCCGACATGGTCGGCCACACCATCGCGGTCCACGACGGTCGCAAGCACGTGCCCATCTACATCACCGAGGCGATGGTGGGCCACAAGCTGGGCGAGTTCGCCCCAACGCGCACGTTCCGCGTGCACTCCGGCTCCGAGCGGTCGGTGAACCGGTAGCCATGCCCGAGTCCCGCGCCCGCCTCCGTTACCTGCGCACCGCGCCGCCCAAGGTCCGTCAGGTCGTGGGGTTGATCCGCGGGCTCGACGTCGAGGACGCGCGCGAGACGCTCGAGTACTGCGAGCGGGGGGCGGCCGACGAGGTGCTCAAGCTCCTCGACTCGGCGATCGCCAATGCCGAGCACAACGAGAACGTGCCTGCCGACGAGTTGTTCGTGCAGACCGCCTACGTCGACGAGGGGCCGACGCTCAAGCGGTGGCGACCGCGGGCACGGGGGCGAGGGACCCGCATCCGCAAGCGCACCAGCCACCTCACGATCATCGTGTCGCGCTTCGCTGAGGACGAGCTCGAGCGGCGCCGGGCCCAAGAGGCGATCACCGGGCCGCCCCGCAAGCGCCCCGCCCGGCGCCGGGGCCTCCAGGCCCAGATCGAGGCCGAGGAGGGTGAAGAGCACGACCACGACCACGACGAGGACCACGACCACGGGGACGAGGGCGCCGAGGGCGAGCCGAGCCCGACCGTGAAGGCTCCCGCCAAGAAGAAGGCTCCGGCCAGGAAGACGACCGCGAAGAAGACGGCCGCCAAGAAGACCGCCAAGAAGTCGACGAAGAAGAAGGGCACGTAATGGGCCAGAAGGTCAACCCCTACGGGTTCCGACTCGGCATCACGACCGACTGGAAGTCGCGTTGGTTCGCCGACCACCAGGAGTACACCGACAGCCTCATCGAGGACTGGGAGATCCGCGACTACCTGCGCAAGCAGCTCCCGCACGCGGCGGTGAGCCGGGTCGAGATCGAGCGCACCCGCGACCGCCTCCGGGTCGACGTGTACACCGCCCGTCCCGGGATCGTCATCGGGCGCCGGGGCGCCGAGGCCGACCGCCTGCGTGCCGGTCTGCTCGAGATCACCGGGAACCCGAAGATCCACTTCAACATCCAGGAGATCAAGCAGCCCGAGCTCGACGCGACGCTGATCGCCCAGGGCGTGGCCGATCAGCTCGCGGGGCGGGTGTCGTTCCGGCGGGCGATGAAGCGCGCCGTGCAGACGGCGATGAAGGCGGGTGCGCAGGGCATTCGGGTGCAGTGCGGCGGCCGCCTCGGCGGCGCCGAGATGTCCCGCAAGGAGTGGTACCGGGAGGGACGGGTGCCGCTGCACACGCTGCGGGCCGACATCGACTACGGCGGCGCCGAGGCGCGCACGACGTTCGGGCGTATCGGCGTGAAGGTGTGGATCTACAAGGGCGAGATCCTGCCCTACAAGTCGGCCGCCGAGGACAAGATCACCAAGGAGGCGGCGATGGCCGTGGGCGAGACCTCGGGTCAGGGACCGGCCCGACGGGTGGTCTCGGCCGGCGGCGGCCGCCGCCGACCCGCGGCCGAGGCGGTGCAAGTCGACTCCGAGTCGGTCGGTGAAGACGCGCCTTCCGAGGCGCAGCCGCTGGTGAAGGAGGCCGACCCCGCGCTCGAGGCGCTGCTCGCAGAGGAAGAGGAGATTGAGCGCCGCACCAGCCGCCAGCACCACGAGGCCCCGAAGTTCCACGGCGGCGAAGAGGATTAGGAGCGCAGCAGTGCCGTTGCTCGGAGAGCGGGACGGCGCTGCGCAGCGACCCGGGAAGAAGGACTGACGCCATGTTGATGCCGAAGAAGACCCGCTACCGCAAGCAGCAACGGGGCCGCATGGGCGGCGTCGCCAAGGGGGGCACGCGCGTCGCGTTCGGCGACTACGGCATCCAGGCGCTCGAGCCCGGCTGGATCACCAACCGCCAGATCGAGGCCGCCCGAATCGCCATGACCCGCTACGTCAAGCGGGGCGGCAAGGTCTGGATCAACATCTTCCCCGACAAGCCCGTTACCCAGAAGCCGGCCGAGACCCGCATGGGCTCGGGCAAGGGCAACCCGGAGCATTGGGTCGCGGTGGTGAAGCCGGGGCGGATCATGTTCGAGATGGCCGGCGTCCCCGAGCAGACGGCGCGCGAGGCGCTGCGGCTCGCGATGCACAAGCTCCCGATCAAGACCCGCTTCGTCGTGCGAACGGACGAACTGTGACCAAGGCGCGCGAGTTCCGGGAGCTCAACGACGTGGAGCTCGAGCACCGACTGTCCGAGGCGAAGGAGGAGCTGTTCAACCTGCGGTTCCAGAACGCCACCGGCCAGCTCGACAGCACGTCGCGCCTGGCGCACGTGCGCAAGGACGTGGCCCGGATCGAGACGCTGCTCCGGGAGCGGGAGATCGCCGCCGCCGAGGCGCTGAAGGTGGAGAGCAATGGCTGACGAAGGCACCCGCATCAACCGCCGCAAGACGCGGGAGGGCACCGTGATGTCCACCAAGATGGACAAAACGGTGGTCGTCGCGGTGATCGATCGCGTCCGCCACGGCCGCTACGGCAAGACCCTGCAGAAGACGAGCCGCCTGTACGCCCACGACGAGGCCAACGACGCCCGTGAGGGCGACCGCGTCCGTGTCGCCGAGACCCGTCCCATCTCCAAGCAGAAGCGCTGGCGGGTGGTCGAGGTGCTGGAGCGTGCGAAGTAGATGATCCAACAGGAATCCCGTCTTCGTGTCGCCGACAACTCGGGTGCGCGCGAGGTCTTGTGCATCAAGGTCCTCGGTGGCACCCGGCGGCGCTACGCGGGCATCGGCGACATCTTCGTGGCCACGGTGAAGGACGCGGTGCCGGGCGCCCCGGTGAAGAAGGGCGAGGTCGTGAAGTGCGTGGTCGTGCGGACCAAGAAGCAGCGGCGCCGACCCGACGGCAGCTATATCCGCTTCGACGAGAACGCCGCCGTGCTCATCAACGACCAGCTCCAGCCTCGTGGCACCCGCATCTTCGGTCCCGTGGGCCGGGAGCTGCGCGACAAGAAGTTCATGAGGATCGTCTCCCTGGCTCCCGAGGTGCTGTAGATGAAGCTCAAGAAGGGCGACACCGTGAAGGTGCTCTCCGGCAAGGACCGGGGTGTGGAGGGCGAGGTCATGCGCGCCATTCCCCAGAAGAACATGGTCATCGTCGACGGTGTGAACGTGGCCAGGAAGAGCCAGCGGGCGGTGCGCGCCACCATGCAGGCGGGGATCATCGACAAGGACATGCCCGTTCCCGCATCGAAGGTCGCCCTGCTCTGCCCCAGCTGCAAGCGCCCCACGCGGATCGGCTACCGGTTCGACGGCGCCAACAAGGTCCGGATCTGTCGCAAGTGCGGAGGTGACGTGTGACCACCGACACCGTCACTCGCGAGCGGCCCCGCCTCAAGCAGCGCTACGACAGCGAGATCCGGGCCGCCCTCCAGGAGACGCTCGGGCTGGCCAACGTGATGCAGGTGCCCCGCCTCGAGAAGATCGTGGTGAACATGGGCGTGGGCCGGGCCACCCAGCAGGCGTCGCTGCTCGACGGGGCCGTCGCCGACCTCACCCTCATCTGCGGCCAGAAGCCCCTCGTCACCCGCGCC